>CAZDOX010000032.1:0-9163 GCA_964507155.1 uncultured Lachnospiraceae bacterium | reverse complement strand
TTTCTGTATAATATGAATTGAGCATATCTGAAACCTCCGATAGTGTTTTGTGTGGTAACTGACATTATACCAGATTTTTTCAGATATGCTCTTCTTTTTTTGCTTTTTTACAATTTGTTTGCAATATCTGCTGGTTTTACCCCAACATTTATTATAGAACCCAAATATATGCAGAGCTATGGACAATATAACGACCATAACTCAAGCGCAATATAGGCGTCAGTAAGAGAAAAGTCATGTTCAAAGTTGCTCTCAATCCTGACATCCTCCTTGCCATCATTTTTCTCTTGGAAAAAGTAAATGCTGTTACCGTGAGAAAATTTTTTGTGACCATAATGTTTTTTCACCCCGTTTTGCTTTTTTTTGAAAAATCCTATTGACTTTTTCCGCTATTATTGGTACAATAAACTTGCCTAAAATCATCCGAAAGGAGTTTCGAAAATGATGAAACAATTGACGTTAAACGGAACATGGCAATGCAAACATGCCGGCGGGTATCGGGGCGGAGAAGGTGAGTGGCCGTATTATCCGCAGCAATGGATTCCGCGCTATGAGATTTCCATTCCCGGAACGGTGCAAGAAGCGATGGAATCGTTGACCGGTGATGTGCACTACGGGCACAACGTTCTCCATGCGCGCTGGATTGAGGAGGAAACTTGGCTGCTGTCTCGCACGTTTGTGCTGAGTGAGGACGATATTGCCGAAAAAAATCGAATCCGCTTGGTTCTGGAGCAAGTTTCTTTGTATGCAACAGCCTTTGTCAACGGGAAGCAAGCCGGGGAACATCATAATTTTTACACGCCGTTTCGCCTGGAGATTACCGATTTGGTTCATGTGGGCGAAAATCGATTGGACATCAAAATTGAAAGCGGTTTGCTTGCCAATGCGTTCAAACCCGCCGGCGACGGGCATGGGTTCCAAAGAGAGCAAGCCATGCGCCGAAACTATTGCCGTGCCCCGCAGTCTGCCTACGAATGGGATTGGTCGCCGCGCTTGTTGAACGTCGGTATTTGTAAGGACGCTCGGTTGGAAATCGCTCCGTTTTTTGTCGACGAAGCGTCGATTTTTCATGATTTGAGTGACGATAATTCCAAAGCAACGTTGCGGATTCGTCAATATTTGTCCCTCCCTTGCGAGCAGAATGTGCGCGTCAAGGCAACGCTGCTGGAAACCGGCGCAAGCGGTGAGTGGGAGAGCAAGGTGAGCGGCAATTGCTTCGCACCGCTGACGCTGTCTGTGGAAAAACCGATCTTGTGGCAGCCGAGAAACCACGGTGAGCCGTATCGGTACACGCTTCGCTTGACGGTCAGCCTTGCGGACCGTGGTGACGTGATCAGCGAGGTCGATCGAAAAATCGGGTTGCGCCGCGTTGAGGTGGATCAATCTCCTCTTGCCGCGGGCGGTCGTCTCTTCCGCCTTATGGTCAACGGACACCAAGTCTTTGCCAAAGGCGCCAATATGATTCCTTTGGATATTTTGTTTTCCCGCTACGACCGCTCGGCATATGAGGTGTTGATCGATCGTGCGGCGGAAGCTAATTTCAATGCGCTGCGCGTCTGGGGCGGCGGTATTTACGAAACCGACGACTTCTATGATTTGTGCGATGAGAAGGGAATTGTCGTCTGGCAAGATTTTATCGGCGCTTGCGCCAACTATCCCGCCAACGATCACGATTTTATACGAAACTACCAAGAGGAAATTTCTTATCAGCTGCGCCGTATGTCGCCGTATGCTTCGGCGGTGATGTACTGCGGCAATAACGAAATCGATTGGCAAATGCAAAATCCCGCGCGGCACCATGCCTATACCTGCGCGTCGTTGTACTATGCGATCGTTCCGAAGCTGATGTTTGCCGAGGGGGATAACCACTATTATCAGCCGTCCAGCCCGTATTCGCCGGACGGTTCCGACGCCAACAACTTCGCAGTCGGCGATCAGCACCCCTGGGCGATCGGCTTTAGCAACCGCGATTACTTCGGATACCGCCGCATGGATTGCCGTTTTCCGAATGAAGGCGGAATCCTTGGTCCGACCAGCTTGCCGAATATGATGGCGGCTTTGTCCGAGGGACAGCAATATCTCCATTCGTTTGATTTTAAAGTTCATGATAATTCCATTTCCGACCATGACGGCTGTGCGCCGGAGCGGATTTTGGTGGAAAAACTGGGGATTAAACCGGAAATTTACGGCATGAGCCTCCCCGATTACGTCTACTTTGGCGGATTTTTGCAAGGCGAGGGTCTGACGGAATATATTTTGAACTTCCGTCGTCGTATGAGCACGACAACCGACGCGGCGATCTTTTGGATGTACGAGGATTGCTGGCCGGCAACGCGCTCTTGGACGATTGTCGATTATTTGAGAAATCGTACGCCGTCGTTCTTCCCGGTCAAACGGGCGTTCGCGCCGATTGCGCTGGATATTGTTCAAGAAGAAAACGGAACGTTCGCGCTCTACGGCATCAACGAATATTTGACCGAACGCACGGCCACGCTGCGATACGCGGCTGTCGCGCCGACCGCTACGGGTGAGGAAGTGATCTGGAACGAGATGCTCGTTACGCTGCCTGCCAACGCCTCCACTTATCTTGCGCATATGGAAGTCCCCGCCGACGCGATTCCTTGCGCACAGTTGACGGACGCCGACGGTAACGTCCTGGCGCGTCGCCGCTGGGTCAACCGCCCGTATCAAGAGCTTGGTCTTGCCGCTCCGCAGATTCACGTGGAAGTATGCGACGGTGTGGCGACCTATCGTTCCGACACGCTGGCACTGGGCGTATGCCTGGATTTGAACGGTGATGACGGCAATCTTTCGGATAATTTCTTTGATCTGTTCCCGGGGGTTCCGTATCGCGTCACGCTTGGCTCTGTGTCCGGCAAGGTGTTGTACGATTTGATCTCGGCGCAACAACGCGAAATCGACGCGTCGCGCTGAGACGGACGGAGGTGTGATATGAAACAAAATCGCATGGCTGCTAAGCTGATTTCTCTGATTTCCTTGCTGTTGGTTGCTTTTTTGCTGCTCGGGTTGACCGCGTGCGCGCCTGCCGATCCGCCGGACAATCCTCCGGACGAGCAACCGCCCGAGAAGACGCTGACCCTTGCGGAAAACGGGACCTCCCTTTACCGCATTGTCCGCGGCGATCAATACTCCTCCAACGATATGGAGGTAATCGCGGCGGTGCAACTGAAACAAGCTATGGGTACGGTGCTCGGCAACATGCCGGACATTGTTACGGACTTTGAAGATCGCGACCATGAGAGTGATATTCGCGAGATTCTGGTCGGTCGGACCAATCGTGCCGAGTCGTGTTCCGTGTACAACGCACTGGCAGAAGATGAATACGTCATTCGCGTGATCGGAAACAAAATTGTCATTGCCGGCGGCAGCGACGATTTGTTGCAATATGCGGTGACGGTCTTTCTTAGGGATTGTTGCGGCTATTTGTCCGCTACCTCGTATACTGCAGCCGATCGATTGACCATTTTGGAAAGTTTGGATATTTGGGAGGTGTATACCGTGCCGAAACGTATTGTCCTTTATCAAACAAAAGATGATGTTTCCTATGCCAAAGCGCTTTCTGATCAGTTGCGCATGGCGGGATTTGAACTGACGGAATATACGCAAGACACTGATCCGAACGTCGTATTTGATCCGAACGCGAGCGACTTGATTCTGTTTGTCGGCGCGGATGTTGTGCCGAATACGGCGATTGAAGCGATGGAAACCTATTTGGAAAAGCAAGGTCGCGTGCTGTTTTTGGGCGGTCCTGCTTTTGAGACGGTGCTCTATGAGCTGGACGGCACGTGGTATTCACTTGCCGATTACGTGCATGAACAAATCAAGAAAATCGATGACGATCAATCGGAAGTGCTGCTGCCCTTGTCGGACGCTTCTTTTGTGAAAAAGCACGGTCGTTCTATGGGACATAGCGGGAACAAATATCAAGTAGAGGTGGACGATTTCGGTCTGAGCGAGGGAGACAGCGAGAATCAGTTGTACCACTATGTAAGCAACATGGAAGATTGGGATGTTCTCAGCTTTTCCAACTTGTCCGTACAAGGAAAAGGATATCGACTCATTTCTTTTTACGCTATGCCGGGAGACGACCATACCCCTTGTTTCAGCTTGGAGATTAAGGATAAGCAGGGCGCTCGTTGGTATGCGAACATTTTGTTTACCTCCGACGATTGGGCACAGTATGTGCTGACGCCCTCCGACTTTACTTGGTGGAAAGACGGCGCGAGTCCGCAATCCGAAACGCCGAATTTTGACGATATTGTTCATGTGCAAATCGGGTTTGCCAATTCCTATCGATCGCTTGCCGCCGGCTCATATTCTTACTACTGCTCAGACATTATGTTGTATGCTGCGGATTGGAATATCCCCACAGCCTCCTCGGCGCCGTATATTGAGGGTGTTTCGCCGTTGACGGAGCTTTACCCCATCACCAACGCGGCAAACTTGGAAACTTGCGATAATCAATCGTTTGTCACATCTCGCGATTACGTTTTGCCGGAATCGTTGATCTCTTGTCATCCCGGCAGACAAGCAACCGGCTACGACAAAGGCGCGACGGCTCGGTTTATCCCGCTGATTCGCGTGACGGATGAAAAGGGACTTCATTCCGGCTATGCGGCGTGGATTCATTTGCTTTCGTCCAAAACCGAGAAAAACGGTGCGCTGGAGGGCGCCATGATCGGAACGTTTGGCGCGACATCCGACGATTTTTACAACGCGGACGGCATTGCCGCCGTGGTGGAAACGGCAAAAGCCATGACGGCAAAGGCGCATTTGGTGGACGGAGGCACGACCGAATACATTTACGTGAGTGCCGATACCGACGCCATCATAGCGGGTGCGACTTACACGAGCGACGATGAGGAGCCGGAAGTTCGCATTGAATTGCTGGACGGAGACACCTTGCTTGCCGTGATTTCATCCGAAACCACAAAAGCAAAATCGGCAGCAAACGGTTTGATGACGGTCAGCGATACGTTCTCGCTGGCCAACGGAAAACCGACTTGCGCCAAAGTGACGCTGTCGTTGAACGGAAAGGTGATCGACTCGGTGACGCAGACCATTTCTTATTGGGAAGCAAAGCCGGAAAGCGAACGGTCGTACATCTACGCGGAAGACGGATATTTCAAGCGAAACGGCGAAATTATTTCGTTTTTCGGCGTTAACTATATGCCGTCCTACGGCTGCTCCGAGCAAGATGGCACGTTGTTTGAACATTATATCAGCGACGCCGCTTACGATCCGACCACCATTGCCTACGATTTGCAGCATATCAAAGATATCGGCATGAATGCGGTTTCCGTGTTCTGTTATTACGATCATGTTAAAGATTGCAACAACATCTTGGATCTGGTGTATCAGTGCGAACAAATGGGGATTTACGTTGACTTGTCCATTCGGTCCACGGCTTACCCGCTGAGCAGTTACTATTCCGACGAACAAGTGAAAACGCTGGTACAACGATTGCACTTCCATGAGAATGACAACATTATCGCCTACGATATTGCTTGGGAACCGCGCGTCGGTTCTTATCAAGCAACATCCTCTTACATCGGACGCGAACATTGGGACGCGGATTGGCTGCAGTGGATTTTGGACAACTATGGCAGCGTGGCTCACGCCGAGCTGCTCTGGGAAACCACAATTGCCAAAAACGGCAAAGGAATTCCGGTAATTACCGATGAGATTCTCAATAACACAACTACCAAATATCAAAAAGCCGTAGCGGCGTATTATGCCTTTTTGGATGAAGTCATAGCGGCGGATATGCAGGTGCACATGGCGGACATGCAAGCGCTTGCCCCCAATCAAATGTTCAGCTTCCGTATGTCCATGTCGGGAAGCACGCTGCGCACCGCTTCCATGAACCCGGCGAACATGTGCTTTGATTTTCAGAGCTTGGCGTCTACCATGGCATTGATGGAACCCGAAGGGTATGCGCTCGGGACGACCGACGAAGCAGCGCTGCAAATTATGTTTGCCAACGCGTATGCTCGCTACACCAAGCCGAATGCACCCGTGGTTTGGAAAGAATACGGGCGCCACGTTTGGACGGGAAGCGCGAACGGAAACTTTGCCCCCGACGAAGGGTTGTTGCGCGGGCAAGCGGAGTATTATCGCTATGCATTGGATTACTGTTTGACCTCCTATACTTCCGGTATGTTCTGCTGGTACTATGCCGGCGGTTATCGCATCGGAGAAGATTCCGATTACGGAATCCTCAATCCGGACGGTTCCGATCGCCCCGTCACGCAGCTGCTGCGCGAATATGCGCCGCGCTTTATTTCGCAAGGGGAGCGCCAATCGGTGGAAGTTGTTGCCGAGAGAGACGATTATGTCGGAGGATTGTTCGGCATGTTTGCCGCGATCAAAGACGAACTGGCTGCGGCATATCAAGACGGAATGTCGGTAACCTTGATCAACAAGCAGCAGAGCGGCGCGACGGAATACGCCTATGCCGATGAGCTGCTGGATTTTGCGGTCGGCGGAACTGCGGCAACGGGGGACTATCCGCTGCGCTATGTCGGAGGTCAGATCAAACAAGTTCACTTTGCAACCGAAGACGGACAAGAGGTGGCTTACATTACGGTTTGCAACACCAAACAATCCGTGTGGCGCGCCGGTACGGTTTCAATCGTTACGACCGATGACAGCAAGGTAACGCTTGGCACCGCCGCAACGATTGAGAAAGATTTGTCCTATTTGGAGGAAACTACCATCACCGTTCCGATCAACGGAAAAGGAAAGTTGATTTTGCGCTTTGACTTTGACGGCGTCACCTCCGGAATCCGCTATGAAATAACAAAAAAATAAAAGCGATATGTCAAGGAGAAGTATAAACGGATGAAATTACTTGCTTATGATACGCCAAACGGAGCGGGAGAACAAACGTTGGCGTATAAAATTGTGGGGCAGCGGCGCATTGAGTTGACCTTTTTGCCGCCGACGGAGAAAAAATTTGACCGCGCGCCGGTGTATTTGATCATTCCGGGCGGCGGATGGCATAGCGCCAGCAAAGAGGCGATGATCGGTTTTTCCAAGCGATCTTCCGATCTGCTTCGCGCACGCGGTTGGGCAACGGTGAGCATTGATTACCGTGTGGATTCTGCCGATGGCGTCGATATGGTTGAGATTGTGTCGGATGCGATGGACGCGGGGCGCTATCTTGCGCATTTTTCCGAAACATTGGGCATTGATTCGCACCGCGTGGTCACACATGGGCATAGCGCGGGCGGGCACCTTGCCTTGATGCTTGCCCTGGCGCCGCACAGCGGATTTGTGGCGGACTCGCCGTTTGATTGTAATCGCGACGATTTCGACGTGGTCGCCACGGCGCCGCTCAGCCCACCGACTGTTTTGTATCGTGACGCCGCAGGGTATTGTCCGCAGGCCTTTTCCTTTGAGGGACGGGGATTGTTCCGCGGAGATGACATTGGCCATCTGGCGGCACAGCGGCACCGCGCTTCGCCGATCGACTACATCACGCCGCTCTCGGTTCCGACGCTTTTGGTGTACGGAACGCACGATGATCTGGTCTTTGCGGAAAATTCGACGCAGTACTATGCACGCTGCCGCACCGTCGGCGCGCCTTGCCGCTATGTTGCCTCCGTATACGGCGGACATTGCTTTGAACCGATGGTAGAGGGAAAACTTTCTTCTCCGAATTTTGAAGAAGTGCAAGATCAAGTGTATCGCTTTGTCACGGAATTTGAACCAAAACAAGACAAGATGTGAAAATCTATTGATTCAAAAGGAAAAATTACTTGTTTTACGAAAAAATTCACCCAAAAAACGGGATCCTGCCCGTTTTTGTCGCAAGCGACAACGGTGAATTTGTTGAACAATTTGTGTCGCCCACGGCGACAGAATGGAGATTAGCGTGAAAGTTCAATGAAACAAAATCGGGAAGAAAAAACTGTTTCACGCACAAATTCACCTAAAACGGGTCCCTTACCCGTTTTTGCCGCAAGCGACAACGGTGAATTTCATGAGAAATTTATGCCGCCTATGGCGGCGGAATGGAGATTGATATGAACTACGGACTTCAATTGTACAGCGTACGCGACGTTACCGGTACGGATCTTGCCGGTGCGATGAAGACGGTTGCCGCGCTCGGCTATTCGTTTGTGGAGTTTGCCGGGTTTTTCGGTCATTCGGCGGAAGAGGTCAAAGCCATGCTGGATGAAACCGGATTGGCACTCAGCGGCACGCACACGGGATGGCAGGAGCTGACCGATGACGCCATCGACGCGACCATCGCTTACCATCAAATCATCGGAAACAAAAATATCATCATTCCGGGCGCGGATTTGTCCACCCGTGATCGGTTGGACGATTTGATCGCATTGATCAATCGCGCACAACCCAAATTGGCGGCGGCAGGTATCTCGCTGGGATATCACAATCACGCGCATGAGTTTTTGCCTACCGCTTACGGTGCTTACATTCATCGGGAGCTGGAGGAAAAAACAGAGGTGGAATTTGAGATTGACACCTACTGGGCATACGTGGCAGGGCAGGATCCCGTCGCTATGTTGGAAAGACTCAAGCACCGGATGCGCGTCATCCATTTAAAAGACGGAACGCAAGACGGACACGGCAAAGCGCTGGGCGAGGGAAGTGCGCCGGTTCTCGCGGTCCGTCAAAAAGCGATGGAATTGGGGTTGACCATGGTGGTTGAAAGCGAAACGTGCGATCCGACAGGTCCTGAGGAAGTCGGGCGCTGCATCCGATATCTGCGTACCTTAGAGGCATAAGAGCGGCCATATTTTGAAAGGGAGGAACTTCTTTGCGGAAGCTCCTCCCGGTCTGTATTTGCTTTGCTTTTGTTTTGATTCTTCATAAAAAGGTGTTTGAGCAAATCCGATCGGCAGCATTTGCTTTGCCATGATCCGGGCGCCGTTTGCCGGTGCGGATGATGACGTGCTCGGATTTCTTCGCTCGGATCTATCTTTTTCCCCCTCACCCCCTGCCCCCTCTCCCGCACGCGGGCGAGGGGGTGTCGTTAGTTTTTCTTGTCAGGGGAGCAAGCTCCCCTGACGACCCCACGGCGGCAGCCGGTGGGATGGTGGATAATTTTGCACTGCTCACGGAACAGCTGCCATCTTGTTTTCAAAAAGTTCTTGAAGAGGGGTTCGGGGAG
>CAZDOX010000031.1:0-9277 GCA_964507155.1 uncultured Lachnospiraceae bacterium | reverse complement strand
CCACTGGCGATATGCTTTCGCATACGGCGGGATTCGAACCCGCGATAAAGAGCTGTCGGCTCCGATGCGCAAGGCGCTTTCGGCATACACTTTGGAATATCCTCGTGCACCACAGTGAAGAATCGACTCAAACACACGCTTGAACTCACCTTGCAAGCATATTTTACCATGCGATCCAACGTTTTTCACGGAAAAAAAGCTGCGAAAACAATAAAAAAGCCCTCGAATGAGAGCTTTTTCGCTATTTTAATCCGCAGTTCAATTGTTTTTTCAGTTTTTCGATGATCAAACGCCGAAAAGAATCCGGCGCCAGCACTTCAACCATCGGACCGAAAGAAAGAATCCGGATCACGATTTCCGATTCATCATCATGTCGATATTTGATTTTGACCAGATAGTGCTGTTTGTCCAGCCTTTCGGCTCTCTTTTCAAAATGGGCAAAGTGGAGCATGAAACGTTCCATCGCGTTTCGCTCGTCATAAATTTTAACGGTAACCGTATTGCTTTCCGTCGCAGTTTCCGCCCCGACAATCGGTCTTTCTCCGACATACGGCATGCAGTGCCGAATCTTTGCCAAATTGACCGTCGGAACGTCGCGGCGCCCTGCCGTGATGATTCTGAATTTATCGTCCTTTTCGGAATATTCCAGCCGAACGGGACGACATCGGACAAACATAGTGTTGCCACGGCGATTAACCATGTCAAACTTGATTTGCGTGCCCTTGTGAATCGCATGGAGAACCACGCGAAACTGCCGGATGTATTCTTCATCTTCAAACGGATCCCCGTCGTCGTATTTGTCGTAGACGACATAATCCGCGGGAGTGAAAAGAGGCTCTACATCGTCAAGATTCGGGAACTCAACGCCAAACAGCTTGACGCGCGGGTCAAGAGAGATCGCTTTTAACCATTGTTTTTGAAGTGTGGTCAAAGGCATGGTCGGCTTGTGTTCCAGCGAGGTGGTCATATCGGCGTGCACCAGCTGCCATTTTTCATTTTTGAGGGATGGCAGGATCGTCAGCACGCTCTCGCCAAACGCGCGATCGGCAACGATCTTTTGCAATTCCCTCTCGGAGCGCTCGCCGTCAAGGATGCTCGCCAGGATCGCGACAACCGCGTTGTAATAAGCAGAGTACCATTCGGAAAAGATCATTCGCTCACCTCCCGTCTATCGCGTAGAGGCGATACATGGCTTCAAGATCGTCTTTTAGTTGATTTTCCACGCCGCGATTGGAAAAATTCATATGCACAATCCGACAAATAAAGGTTCTGATCCACGGGATCATTTCGGCGGAATCATAAACGTCCGCCGAAAAACGATAAGTATTTTGATCGATCTTTTCGACATTTCCCATACGCTTTTCCCGCTCCAGCCGACGGATGATATGTTCTTCACCGTCTTCCGCTCGAACCGTAAATTCTACGTGTTCCAAAGGAACGGTCCGCCGTTTGCTGTGCCTTATGCTGACGCCCCACATTTGCCGCTGCATGCGATCCAGCTCGGCGCGAAGCTCGTCAAAATTCGGCGCGCGCTCTTCCGACCGGACCTGAGATAGGTAATCAACCCGATAGGTATGAAAGAAGTGATCCTCGGGCAGATAAGCGAGCAAGTGCTGCCTGCCGCTTTGCACGCTGATAAAAATGCGCAGCGGAATGATCCGTTGTCGCCGCGGTATCTCACTGCGGCGGCTCATATTCAATATCGTCACCACCCGTTTTTCTCTCATTGCCGTAAACAGCGAGGCAAGAACGTCGCTGTCGATGGTGTCGGTGATGTAATGATGCTTGAAAGTGAACGCATCGCTGTCCGATTTCTCTTTGTCCAGAATAAACGAGCCGATCACGCCGCATGGCGCGACCTCGGAAAAGTAATGAAGTACATCGTCAAGATCGGAGATATCGACGCTGTCGACTCTGCGATAATACACCTTTCGGCCCGCTTTTTCCGCGGTAATCATCCCCGCAATGCCGTATTCCTTGAGCTTCTTGCGAACGGTGGATTCGTCGAACATCATAGGACTTTCAAACCCCGACAAATATTTCTCGTCGATCTCTGCGAGCAATTCGGAAACGGTACGCTTGACGGACGGATCATGGAGTATGTCAAAGATCATGAAATGCAACGTGATATCGCCATCGGTAAAGCTCTTGGCTTTCCAAGCATGGTACAACGGGTTATGCCGGATCGTGCGACTGTCGATGGAGATGAATAGGTTCTTCCCCTCGGACGTACGAACAAAGCTCATATAATCGCCAAGCCAGCTTTCCATGCGACGACGCTCATCATCATAAGAACGCGCACTCTTGCTGCCCTTTGAGCTGTAATCGTCACGACTCTTAAATCCGTAAACGTAAAAATCACGTATGTACGCGCGGATTTTCTCAAAGTTTTTGATCAGCTCTCGGTATGTGGACATGGTTTACTACGCTCCTTTCCGGGAGTTTAGCGAAAGCGCATCCGCGCGAATGATATCATAGTCCCTCACATCCTCGGTGGGGCGGGGGCACGCGCTCGGCGTCCCGATGATTGCCGTCCGCCGTTTTTTCATTCAAATATCGACGGGCCTGCGTGCTGAACAATTCATGATATCTGCCTTTCTTTTCCATCAGCTCGACATGTGTTCCTTCCTCAATCACCCGGCCATATTCCAGAACCAGTATTTTGGACGCAACCGTCGCACTGGACAATCGGTGCGACACAAAAATCGTCGTTTTATCTTGCCGCAGCCGATCAAACTGCCGATAAATTTCTTGCTCTGCCATCGGATCCAGCGCGGCGGTCGGTTCGTCCAAAATAATGATATCGCCGTCGCCGTAAAACGCGCGCGCGATCGCCAATTTTTGCCATTGCCCGCCGGAGAGTTCCGTGCCGTCCATTTCAAAGATTCGCATCAGCGGCGTCAGGTAACCCTGCTGCAACTGTCCGATAAATTCCGATGCGCCCGACGCTTGCGCCGATTCCTCGATTCGTTTCGCATCCGATGCGCGATTCACGTCGCCAAAGCGGATATTTTCTTCCACCGTCACGGCGTATCGACCGAAATCTTGGAAAATAATACCGAATGTTCGGTACAAATCGGCTACGTCATATTCGCGCAGGTCGTATCCGTCTAGTAATATTCTTCCTTGCGTCGGATCGTACAAACGGGTCAACAACTTCAACAGCGTCGTCTTCCCCGCCCCGTTCAGTCCGACCAGAACCAGCGTTTCTCCCGGCGCGATGGTCAAATGAATGTCTCGCAACACGTCGTGCTCCGTCCCCGGATAGCGAAAGCTCACGTGATCGAACACAATGGTATGCGCCTGACCGTGCGCCACGCGCCTCGGCTCGGGAAGCGAAGGGGTCACGGTTTGCTTTTCTTCCATAAACGTCATCAAATTGTCGATAAACAGCGTTCCCTCATAAATCTGCGCGGAGAGATCGATCAGCGTGCGCACCTGATCGGAAACCGACCCCAACGCGCCGGTCAGCAACGAGTAGTCGCCGATGCGCCACACGCCGGCATACACCTGAAATCCGATCATCGCATAAAACAAGCAATTGACCACGGCAGACACGATGAAGGTTGCCACATGCCACGCGTTTTCTGCCAGAATCAGCCGTTGGATTCCCGCGTAGTATCGACCGAAGACGCCATCGTAACGATCGATAAACAAATCCGACAACCCGAAAATCCGAATTTCTTTTGCCATATCCTTGTTGACCATCAAATCCGAATAATAGTTCATCTGGCGTCTTTCTTTGGAGCGACGCCGCATGTACTCGAAATTTTTTCGACGATAGTGCATGTTGATGATCGCCGACGGCAGCGAAACTGCCGTAATCACCAGCACCGACCACCACATACCGGGCGCCGTCGCCAAAATAATCACGTAGGAGACCAAGCTGATCATGGCGCTGACCATGGAAAATGTCGCGGACAAGATTTGAATGGGACGGTTTCCCGCTTCCCGGTTCGCGTTTTCCAGCTTTTCGTAAAAACTCGGAGAGTCAAAGGACGCCATATCCAGCTCTTTCGCCTTGACCATGATTTGATGCTTGACGTGATGGACCACCCGCTCTCCCGCGATTCGTGTGATTGCGGTATTCACGCAGGAAATCACCATATTCAGCACGCGATAGACAAATAGAGCCACCAACAAAACAAGCAGCGTCGTCCCCAAAAACGCCGCCACGGTCAACGGCATTTCGCCTTGATACCCGCTTTGCAATTCGTTCAGCACCCGCTGGGTAATCAGAGAGCCGACCACCGGCAACACGCCTTTGAAGACGGTGATCATCATCAATCCGAACAAAATACGCGGATCGGTTTCCCACACCAAGCGGAAAATATAAAGCAAGCGCTTAAAAAAGCCGTGCAACAGCACATAAAGATAATGCGGAACCTCGCGCAGACGTTTCGGTTTTTCCACGGTTTGATATGGATTTTTTGGTCCGCCCTCGTGGGGAGGCGGCATCGACATTCCCGGTCCCATCCGATCAACCACTCCTTTTTGCAACAGCACCGAAAGGTGCTTGATTTTTTTATCAAGATGTAGTATAATGATAGTGACATGAAGAATTGCATCTTTTCTTCTATAATTATACCCGAAAGAAAACGTTTTGTCAAGACGTTGCGTCAAGCGCGGGAAACGCCAAAAACCATTGCGAGGTAAATTTAGTTATGAATCTGTCATCTGTTTTTTTGCCGGCCGATATTTTACTGCCGGACGCCAAAACCCTATCCGAGGGAAAATGGCCTTGTATCGCTTGCGATCAATTCACCAGCGAACCGGATTATTGGGCGGAAGCCGCCCGCATTGTCGGGGATTCTCCCTCTGCCATGCGGCTGATTTTGCCGGAAGTGTACTTGAGCGAAGCCGATCAACGTCTGCCGAAAATTCACACTGCCATGGCGCAGGCTATGTCGCAGGTATTGATTTGCCATCCGAACAGCATGATCGCCCTAACCCGCACCCAATCGGACGGGCGGCAGCGCCGCGGGTTGGTCGGCATGATTGATCTGGAAGCGTACGATTATACCAAGGGCGCCACCTCTCTCATTCGCGCCACGGAGGGAACCGTCCTATCCCGAATTCCGCCGCGCGTTGCCATTCGTCGCGGTGCGCCGCTGGAATTGCCCCACGTCATGCTGCTGATCGACGACCCTCAGGACACGGTTCTCTCGCCGCTGTTTGACCCTCAAGCACAAAAAGACGAGACCCTTGCCTACGATTGCCCCTTGATGTTGGGAGGCGGTCATGTCACGGGGAACTGGGTTTCCGAGCCGAACATGCGGCACGTGCAATCCGCGCTGGCAGCGCTGATTACCCCGGAGCAACTTGCCGCTCGCTATGGAGACGCCTCGCTCTCTCCGCTGCTGTTCGCCGTCGGCGACGGCAACCACTCTTTGGCCAGCGCCAAAGCCGCTTATGAGGAAATCAAAGCGTCGATCGGAGCGGAAGCGGCAATTTCGCACCCCGCTCGCTATGCGCTGTGCGAAATGGTAAATTTGCACGATCCCGCCTTGGATTTTGAACCCATCTACCGTGTGGTGTTCGGTTGCGACCCCAACGCTCTGTTGGCGGACCTGCGCGACTATGTCGCAACGCTTGCCGGAGTTGCCGCCCCGCAGCACATTCGCTGCCTTTGGTCCGGGCACACGTGCGACATCACCGTTCCCGCACCCGTGCAGCAGCTTACGGTGGGAACGCTGCAAAACTTTTTGGATCTGTATGCCCAGTCCCATCCGGAAATCGACGTGGATTACATTCACGACGAATCCTCGCTGACCGCGCTCTCCCGCCGCGAAGGAGCCATCGGCTTCTTGTTCCAAGGCATGCAAAAAGACCAATTGTTCCGTTCGGTCATCTACGACGGCGCCCTGCCGCGCAAGACTTTTTCCATGGGTCATGCGCGAGACAAGCGGTACTATCTGGAGTGCCGCGCCATCCAATAACCGTTTTTCGACGGTGCCGACGCTTTTTTGCGTCGAAATAAAGTCGGAATAAAAATAATTGCGCTTTTTCGTGACAATTTCTTGAATTTGTCTTGCATTTTTCCTGTTTTTTTGGTACAATATAGTCATCAGTTTTTCAGACACACAATGGACGCATAAAAGCATAAAGCATAAGAACATGAAAGGATGAGAGAAGTACCGATGAACTCTGCACCGCATTCTTCCGCTCATGACGAACTGTCGTCCGTGGCTGCCCGCTTCTCCGACCTGCTGTGGTTTGGGTTGACCTATGACCACACCTTTGAAAACAAACAAGCAACCGGGTATGACGCCACTCTTATCGCGGGAGATCTGCCCCATACGCTGTATTGGTCGGACATTGACTATTCGGACAAAGAGCGCAGCAACTGGGACGCCGCCAAGCACTACACGCGCATTCAAACCACCTTGACGATATACGGAAAAGATCGCCTATATCGGGATGCGTCTTATCGCGACACGATGATCGCGGCGCTTCGCTTTTGGGTGGCGCACGATTACACCAACCCCAACTGGTGGCACAACGAAATCGGCATGCCGCGCACCATTTCCGACATTGCACTGATGATGTGGGACGTGCTGCCGCAGGATTTGCGCGAAGACACGCTGGCCCTCGTTTCTCGCGGCTCGATGAAATGCCATGCCGGCATTGTCAACTGGACCGGCGCCAATCTGATTTGGGGAATCAACAACACGATCAAGCATGCGATCCTGACCCAAGACGAGGATTTGATGACCTTGGCCGCGCAGCGCGCTTGGGCGGAAATGCGGTGCGGCAAAGAGGGAATCCAGCCGGACGGCGCGTTTTGCCAACACGGCAAGCGTTGGTATTCGGGCGGTTACGGCGCGGCGTTCACTTATGACGTTTCCATTTTTCTTCACATTTTTCAAGGGACTCACTGGCAGTTTTCTTCCGACGCCATCGATCTGTTCTTGCACCACGTGTTGGACGGACAACGCGTCATGTCCAAAAACGGCTACTTCGATTATTGCGGCGTCGGACGTGAATTTGCCCGCTACGGCAACAACTACCGCGCCAACTTGCACCGCGCCGTCGATCTGCTGGCAAGAACCGAAGGACTGCCGCGTGCGGAAGAACTTCGCGCCTTTTCCCGTGAGAACAGACGCCCGGCAGCCGTGTGTGAGGACAGCGACGCGGATATTACCGTGTTTTATCCCTCGATTCAGCTGCTCTGTCACCGAAAAAACGGCAGCTATATCGGCGTAAAAGGGCACAACGATCAGCTTTACGATCAAGAGTTGTGCAACGGCGAGGGAGAACTTGCCTATAACATGTCCTACGGCACGCATACTTGTCTGTCTCGCCGCGGCGACGAATATTTCAATATGTCTCCCCTATGGGATTTTGCCCACATTCCCGGAACGACAGCACGCGAAGAAACCGACGCGCAAATCTTGGCGCACCGCGATTGGTGGAATCTCCCCTTGCCCAACAACCACGCCGGTGGATTGACCTTGGGAGACTACGGGATTCTGTACGAAAAACCGGAGCACGACGGCATTAGTGCCTATGTCTCGTTCTTCACTTTTGACGGCTGCCTGGCAGCACTCGGCGCCGACATCACCGATCAGCATCCGGAACGCGGACCGCTCTCTACCACCGTAGACCAGTGTCACGCCGTCAACCCCGGTCAGGATCATGCCGATGTGCCGCGTCACGCCTCCAACGGCGAATGGTGCTATTTCAATTTGGACGAAAAAACAAAATTTCGGGTGCGCACGGGCGAGGTTGTGGGATCCTGGCACAGAAACAATTCCTCCGTACCGGACAAGCCGGTCAAGGGCAATTTGTTCCTGCTGGACATTCCCACGGATCCGACACATCCGCAGTACGCGTATCTTGTCGCGCCCCGTGCACAAATCGGCGGCGGCGTTTCCGTCCGACGAAACGACAGCGCCTGCCAAGCGATTCTTGTTACACATTCCGATCAAAAGAAAACGTTGATGGCGGTTTTTCACCGCGACGCAACCCTCGAATTGCCGGACGGCAAAGAGCTGATCGGAAAGAGCGGCAACTGCCTCATTCTTCCCCTATGAGCACTTTTCAGCACTGATTTCTATTAGGAAATAACCCAAAATGAAAGGAATGGTCATAACTATGAAATCCAACAAATCCCGCTATCTCAAAAACTATTTTAAACACAACGGCATGGTACTGATCTGTGAGTTGCTGATTGTTTTACTGCTCTCCCTGGTCTGCACTCTGCTGCTGAAAGCGACGCCCGTGTGGTTCGCGCCGGTGATGGCACTTGCCGCTTACCTCCTTGCCGAGCTGCGCTTTATGATGGCTTACATTGCCAAATGCGTCAAGCGCGATTCCCAGGCAACGGCGCAACCCCGCGCCGCCCAAGAAGAGGCGCCGACTGCCCAAGACGATTTTGACGCGGATGAAACGGATGAAGATCCGGCGGATGAGCGCGATGACGAAGAAGATCCAGGCGAATTTTTGCCGGAAGACGGAGACAACGAATACGAATTTTACGACGACCAAGGCGCAGAGGAACAAGAGGAAGAGCTCCCCGCCCTTGACGTGTCGGAAGACGAGGTGTCCGATGTCAGCGCGGACGACGAAGCGATTGATACGTTCGATCAAGCGGACGGCGACAACTAAGACCAACAGAAAACATGGGAGGAACTCTGCTCAAAACAGTTCCTCCCTGCTTTTTTGGACAGCCGGCTGAACGTGACCTCTGCCGCGAGCGGCGCTGCGCCAAGCGCCAAATATATATGTACATTTTGTAAATAATTGATCGAAGGACTTGATTTTTTGCAGTAATGTGGTATAATGACCGCATAGGACGGTATCAGGATTGGGATATTCGCTTCCACATCCGCTCCGTCCGATCATTTCGGCAAACATAAGACCGATAGGAGAGGAAAATTATGGACTTTCACAGTCAATCGAAAGACGCGGTGCTGCAAGAACTGCACCCCGACGCTACGCAAGGGTTGTCCGCCTCCGAGGCGGAAGCGCGGCAAGCACAATACGGAAAAAATCAACTGACGCCAAAAAAGCCAAAAAGCCTATGGCAACGCTTTTTGGCACAGTTCCGAGACGCCATGATTCTGATTTTGCTGGCTGCCGCCGCCGTGTCGCTGGTCATCGCCATCGCGGAACAAAATCCCGGCGATTTGTTTGAACCCTTTTTGATTTTGCTGATCGTGATCGTGAACGCGATCATGGGCGTAGTGCAGGAAAGCAAAGCGGAAAAAGCCTTGGAAGCGTTGAAAAACATGTCGGCGCCTCACTCGCGCGTGATTCGCGAGGGAACGGAATG
>CAZDOX010000030.1:0-9745 GCA_964507155.1 uncultured Lachnospiraceae bacterium | reverse complement strand
ACCGTTTTATCGGGACAGTCTATTATAGGGGGTGTAAATTCGGTATCGTTAGCAGTGTGACGAGCATTGGTGCTTATGCTTTCATGAATTGCCAATTCTTAAAAAGTGTTACAATTCCCGGCAGCAAGGTGAGCGTTGGCGGTTTTGCCTTCTATGGTTGCATCTCCATGACAAGCGCAGTATTCGGCGGTGATGTGGACATTGCTTCGAATGCCTTCAATTCCAGCATTGTGCAGAAAGTATACTTTTTCGGCAATGCATTCATCGGCAATGAAGCTTTTCTCAAGTATGTTAATACTATCACTTTTTACGGCTACACGAGCAATGCGAACCTGCTGAAATATATAGACGAAGAACCCAAAACCGGTTATGATTGTACTTTTACCTTCTCCCCTCTCAACGGCGACTGCGGCGAGAATGGCAGCAATAACGTATTTTGGAGCCTTTCCGCCGACGGCACGCTGACCATCCGCGGCAGCGACAATATGGAGGACTATTCTGCGACCGACGCGCCGTGGAAAGACTTGGCCGATAACGGTATGATCAAGATGCTCGAAATCGATAAGGGCATTACATACGAGAGCCTCGGCGTCACGCCGAAATACACCGTCAGGATCCTTGACGGCACCGGCGACGGCAGCACCGGCAAGGATGTGATCGCAACATACATCTTCCTGACCGATGACGGCAAGGTTCCCGAGCCCGCCACCCCCACAAGAAACGGCTATCAGTTCTACAGATGGGAGAGCAACGGTTCGGAATATTACTTTGGCAATTCCGTAACCTCCTCCTTTGATATCACCGCCCGCTGGGATAAGCCCGATTATGTTGATGAACTGAGAAATGCGGTGTCCAAACTGGAGAACGATCTGGACAAAAAAGCGTCAAACGACGACCTTATGTCCGTAATTTCGGATGTGGAAGACGTGGAAAAGGCGATCGATGCTTTGAAGGACGATCTGGCAGCCAAGGCGAGCGATCTTGACGACCTGACCGAGGCGGTCACCGCGTTGAACGAGGCAATTCAAGCGTTGCAGGACGCGCAGGGCGCCTTGGCGAAGACCGCCGACGTGACCGCGGCGATCGAGGCAGCTAAATCGGCGCTGAACACGACGATAGGCGCGCTCACCGACCGCGTGACGGCTGCCGAGAATACGCTGAAGAGCCTGACCGAAGCGGTGGACGGCAAGGTGACCCCGACCGATCTCGCCAACGCGGTCAAGCAGCTCAACGACAGCATTTCCGCCCTCAAAACCGCACTGGAAACGGCGGATTCCGACAACAAAGACGAGCTGAACCGGACGATCGCCCAAGCGCAAGAAACGCTGCAAAAGGCGATCGACCAAGTCGCAAGCGATCTGGAAGCGGCAAAGAGCGAGCTGAACAGCGCCATCACCAACGGCGATAAGGCGCTGGACGACAAGATCACCGCGCTGAACACCGCTCTGGAAAAAGCGCAAAAGGCGCTGGAAACGACCGCCTCCGCCGACAAGACCGAGCTGAATCGGGCAATCACCGACGCGCAGGACGCGCTGCAAAAGGCGATCGACCAAGTCGCAAGCGATCTGGAAGCGGCAAAGAGCGAACTGAACAGCGCCATCACCAACGGCGATAAGGCGCTGCAAAATGCCATCGATCAAGCGGAAAGCGACCTTGCAGCCGCAAAGGCAGAATGGGAAGCCAAGAACTCCGCGCTGGAATCGAAGAACGCCGATCTGGAAGATAAGTTGGAGGCAAAAGACGCCGCACAGCAGACGTTCATCACGATCGTTTGCGTCATCGCGTGCGTTTCCCTTGCGGGCAACATTGCCATCGTTACCACGGCATTCATTCTGAAGCGCAAGAGAATTCGTTAAATTAAATCAAATCAATCGCGCCGGGCAGAGAGAGATGAGAGCTCTGTCCGGCGTTTAAAAGTTTAAAATAATTTGATGAAAAATAACCGCCATAACCACCGAAGACTTCCCGGTGATTATGACGGTTTGTTTCATTATTGCATAGAAACGGTTATAGGATCATTTCGACCTATTGTAATTTTTCAATTTGTTGGTTCACGCTGCTGATCGTGGCTTCGCACATGTCTCTGTACATCGCCCAAACGGTAGAAGTGCTGTTCCAGTTGTTGAAGCGCATGACCATAAACGCCCAAGATTCTTGCTCCAAATAGAACATGCCGGGATCGATCACACGCGTCTTGAAGATCAGCTCCAGCATTTGTCTGGATTGCTCGTCTCTGGCGGATTTACCGAGAATGATCGTGTCATAGAACGCCGGGTAGACGTCGTAATACGAAATATAGCTCATATGCTCCAGAACGGTGGAAATCATATCGGTATTGGTGCACGAACCCGGGATGCCCAGCACGGAGTCGTAGTGCATGAAAACCAGAGAAGCGTAGTCTTCTTGATAAACGTCGTATTTCGGAATAGGCAAGATACCGTAAGCGGAAGTCATGTTGCGCAAATCCAAAACGTCTTTGACGCACATAAACGAGAACAAGCTCCGATCTCCGGTAAACGGATCAAAGCCGTCGGCAACCAGGGAGGAATCCACTTTGTTTTCGTAATAAAAATCCGTGTAAATCACTTGGTCCAATATGTTTTGCCAAATGGCGAGATTATCGGATTCTCCGATGGTGACCTCTACATAACCGTCGTCATTCACATCGGCAAATTTGCTTCCCGCCCCCGCATACAGAAAGGGGAGAATGACGTTTGAGGTACCATAAATTCCGTACATATCATTGGAGGAGCTGATCACGTCGTCGCCGTCCAGATCCGCCGCCACCTTTTGCGAGCACTCAACCAGCGATTCCATCGTCCATTCGCCCATCTCGACCAGTTCAAACAAATCTTCGATTCCCATATCGTCGACGATTTTTTGGTTAAAGCAAACCAGCGCCGTCGCGCCCTTGTCGCGCAGCAGCATTTCCGGCGCCGCGAAATACAGCGCGTCGCCCATGGTGTAGGACTTGACGCTGTCTTGGCTCCACCACGGCATGTCGGTGTGAAGATTGGACAAGGTATTCAAATCGGTCATCAGACCCTCCAAGCACAACGCCGCAATCGTCGCGGTACGCAGCGTGATCATTTGAAAGGCTTGGTCGCCCGTCGATTCGTTGGTGCGGAAGACGGTGGTGTACTCGGTAGCGTCGTCAACGCCGACATATTCCTTGGTGATGACCACGTCGTAGGTTTCCTCCACAATGCCGTTTCGATCGTAAATGGCGGTAGACAAAATATCTCCGTTGGTGGTATCCACGGCAATTTCTTCCCACGGGATCCAGAAACACCCAATGTCGGTCATGCCGTTTGCGGTCCATTCCAGCACATGGACCTCCGCGCCGTCATAGGTGGCGGTGGGCAAATAATCCAAGGGGAGCTTTTCCACTTCGGGATCATCGTCGGGAGTTTTGTCATCGGGGGTTTCTTGCGGATTGTCCTTTTTTTCGTCGGGATTGTTCGGCTCAACATCGTCCGCACAAGAGACCAGTGCAAGAGTACCAAACACCACCACAAGGGCAAGAATTGCCGCCAGTGCACGCGTCCATGTCTTTTTCATGTTCGTTTCCTCCTCATGTTAAATTGTATTTTTTCAACATAGAACGTTCAAATTCCAACAAGTACTTGGCTTCGGCGTCGATCGCAGCCTCGCCGGGATTTTCGATCAGATCACGGTAAACGTGAATGTCCCGTCCTACCTCACCGCCCTGCATGACGAACGGTTCGGAAACGATACGCCCCGTATATCCGATATCCGACAGCGCGCCGAATACCTCATCCCAGTTGATGTGCCCGCGCCCGGGTGCGCGGCGGTTGTTGTCGCCCGTGTGGAAGCTCTTAAGGCGATCTCGCCCGACCTGACGAATGGCGTCGCCGATGCTGTCTTCCTCAATATTCATGTGATAGGTGTCCAGCAAAACGCCGATGTTGGGACTGTCGATCTCGGCAACGTACGCCAATGCCTCCTTGGCGGTGTTGATCAGGCAGGTCTCGAAGCGATTGACCGCCTCGACGCAGTAGGTCACGCCGCAATCTTCGGCGACTTTGATGATCTCTTTCATGCTCTTGACGCTCTGATCCCAAAAAGGCTTTTTGGAATCTCCCATCCGATCGGGCGTGCCCCACCCCGCATAGCTGACGCCGGACAGCAACGTACCACCGCCGACATGCATTTTGCGGATGATGTTCTGCAAGTAAGTGACGCCGCCGCGACGAACCTCCTCGTCCAAAGAGGACACGTCATATCTGCGGTCCAGTCCCAAGCTGTAGGTCAGCTCAATGCCGACGGCATCCGCCTCTCTTTTCAGCTCTCTGATGTGGTCATCGCTCATTTCGAGCAGGGGTTGTGCTTGAAATTCCAGGATATCGAACCCGATTTTAGCCGCCTTGCGTATGTATTTTTTATGGTCAGCATCCCAGTTCTTCTCCCAGAAATTCATAAAAATTCCGAGCTTGTTCATGTTTGTTCGCCTCCTAATCAAAGGATTTATTTTTTCTGAAAAGCAATCGGCTTTTCAGATTTTCACTTCGGTATAGCCGAGATACTTGGAAAGCGCCTCGCGCAAAGCGTCACACCAATCGCCCTCGGTGATGATGGCATGATGGCGGAAGCCTTCTTCGCTCATGTGGCGCAACTTATTTTGCAGACCGGGGATTTTGATCACGCCGTACGTGCCGAAAAACGCCCGGTCCAGTTCTATGTCGGTCACTTCGGCACGTTCGACGAAATAGCGCGCCTGTCCGTCTTCGGTCCGCATGCCGCAGATGGTGATGGTGCAGGGTTTGATCTTACCGACGTTGACCCCCCAAGAACAGTTGGGACCCATCGTTTTGGTGAACATCTTATGTTCTTCCATATGCCCCTTGCCGCACAGCAGATCGATCGGCAGCGGACCGCAATGGAACAAAATGCAATGATCCGGATCATCCCCGTAGTTGTTATTGATATCCAAGCAACCGACGCCGGTCTCGGACGCCAGTGCCAACGCCAGCATGGCGGGCGCGTTGTTCACATCGGTTTCGCAAACCACGGGGATCTGCCGTTTGTTCAGAATCCCCATGACGGTGCACGGCGTGATTTTGTATTCATACTGCAACTCGTTCCAGCAGCGAAGCGCAATCACGTCCGCCTTGACCTCGTTCCTCAGTTCTTCCAAGGCAATACCGAACTTGCATTGATGAATGATGGCATAGCGCGGCGCGTCGGAAACGTCGGAGATGGCACAAATATCCTTCTCCCACACTGCCATCCGCGGGTCGTCGTCGGCAATTCTTTTCATTTTGTCGAACACCTGCGTCATGTCCAGCGTTTCGACGTCGCAGCCGTGCGCCTCCCACGCGCTCTCGTCAAAGCGAACGCTCTTAAAGGCGGTAGTTCTTGCGCCGAGAACGGCGATGCGCATATGCTTCATCCGTTTGACGATACGGCAGATGGCGGAAAAGCGAACCAACTCCTTGGAAAATTCCTCCCCGGCAGGGTGGACGGTAAACGATTCGGTGTTGACGAATTTGGTTTTCATTTGCTTGAGAACGGCGCAAAGTCCCAGCTTGCCGCAAAAGGCGTCGCGACGGTGGGCAAAATCCAGCTGATCCGGTTCATCCGGGTAAGCTTGAAGAAGAATCGGCACCTTGACGTCCTTAATGGCCTCTTTGATGCCGTTTTCATCCCCGAAGTTGGGCAGGCAGATGATCAAGCCGTCGTACAGCCCCTCGTTCGCTTGGAGAAAATCGGCAAATTTCTCTCCCTCGGCTCTGTTTTCCACCGCGCCGTAGCGCGTCAGCGCGGGATCTGAGAACAATGCATGCGCGCCGATTTTTTCAATTGCCGCACGCATCTCTTCTCGTGCGGAATCGATCACGCTGCTGGGGAAAAAACCTCTGTTTGCAATAAGTACTGCGAATGTCATACTAATCTCCATTCCGCCGCCATGGCGGCACAGTGAATTGGTGCGTGAAACCGTTTTTCTTTTCGATTTTGAATCGTTGAACTTTCACGCCAACACTTTCTTCATTCGATTATGATTATTATTAATGGTAAATCACATCCGACGCGGACGGATCGCCGTTTTTCAGGGGATTGTAAATTGCCATATCACCCGAAAGATTACCGAAAGTTTTCGTACTGGTGACAATGGCGTTGACCACCGTCATAGAGCCGGACTTTTGGTAAATCACATAGGAATCGAGATTGTCCGAGCAGATATTGACGCCGACCACATTGGTGCCGCCGTTGTTGTAGAGCATGTGCTTGGCACCGTAGATAAAGCTGTTGTAGATTTTTTGACCATCTCCCTCGCCCACCGTGATGTACGTACAGTTCGGGATGGCATATTTTTCAAAGAAATTCGGGAATATCGTGGCAGCTTCGTTGGTGGGAACGACACCGTTGTTTCGGTAAAGTATCGTACCGTTGGCCAAGCAGTTTTGGATGATCCCGTTATCGCCGGAAACTTCCATATGGCTGTAGAAGCAGCCGGAGTACAAAGAGCTGATCAGATGTTCATCGCAACCGGTAAAATCAATGCCGTGCGTCGCACCGGAAATGCAGCAGTTGATCGCCCAGACGCCCTTACCCTTGCCGCGGATGGCAAAGGGATAATAGGAAATCGGCTCGCCCGCATCGACGGCGGTGATGTTATCGGCGTATAGGAAATACACGCCGCTGACCCCGGCATAGTCCCCGTCCAGCGTCACCAGCGCCGGCGCATCGAGTTGCGCGCTGTCGCTCGGCTGTTGTCGGCACCAAAGCACCGTTCCGACGTTGGGGATCATCTGCGGAGAAGCTGCCGCGCCGATGATTTCGGTGTTGGCGGGAACGCGCAGACCGTTGCTGATCTCATAATTCCCTGCCGGGAGATAGACAATCCCGCCGCCGGCTGCGCCGACGCGATCCAGCGCCGCTTGCACCTCCGCCTCGGAAGCATTGGCGCTCACTGCTTCAAATGCGGTACCGGTAGATCTCGCTCTGCGCGTTTCCATCGCGCACCGACTCAAATCCACCGTTTCTCCCGCCGAGGTATAAGAGACGTTTCCGTAAACATCTCCCTGCAATGTCACGTCGGCAAGATGGATGTATGCCTGCATGGATTTTCCGCTCGTATCTTTCACCTTGGGGCAGCCGTTAAAGATGGCATATACCTCTCCCTCTATCGTCGAATTGGAAATGATGTAGCCGCAGCGACAATCGATGGCGGTCAGATCATAGCAGATATTGGCGGCATAGCCGTTGGTGCTTTGATAAATCCCCTCTTCGGCATAGATACCGTAGGTGCAGTTTTTAATGTTCACCTCGGTCATCGGACCGGACGCCATCCAGCGGGTCGGTTCTGCCGAGAAAAGGATCCCGTATTCGTAACCCTCTATGGTAATACGGGAGAATTGTTGTTGTTCCAGATCGTGCAACAGCAGCGCGGCGGAACCGTTCTCCTTACAGTAAGATGTCACCGCTGCGGCGTCGGCAGCCTTGTAGGCACCGGTGGCGCCTGCCCAATATTTCGGAGAAAATGTCACGCGGTCAAATACACCGACATCGGCGGACGAACCGATTTCCATGCCGTTTTTCAAGCAAGTGCCCTTGAAGTTGATAAAATTGGTGCAATAGTTGATGCTATCCACCGACACGCCGATATAGGAATTCAGCAGCGTGATGTTCTTCATGGTGCGAAGTCCGGAATTTCCGGTCAGCACAAACGTCGGCGCGTATGCTTGTACGTTATCTATGCTCTGCTCGGGGTAGTAGACCGTCAGACCGCATACACCGGCGCTTTCTTTGATCAAGAAAATTCCCTTTTTGCTTTTTGGCGAGGTCACAACGTGAATAACCGTGCCGTATTCACCGTTAAAATCGGTGCCGTCCGGATCGTTCCAATCGCCGTGCAGCGTGACCAGTGACGGGATGGTCAGCGTATCGCTGATCAAATAATCGCCTGCGGGCACCCAAACGGTACCGCCGCCCAGCTCTTCCGCCTGCTTCAAAGCGGTCCGAAACGCATCCGTTGAATCGCTCTGTCCCGTGGGATCGGCGCCGCACGCAAGCACGTCCACGGCAGCGACAATGTTTTCATCCGTATCAAACAAAGTTTCCACCGCATACGGCGCGGTTTTGCCTGCATTCGGATTAGCGGGAGATGGCGATTGGTCGGTCGGCTTTTCGGGATCTTTCGGCGAATCGCCGTCGGGCGAGTCGAGGGTTGGGGAACATGCAACGACCGAGGTCATCAGCAGCGTGCAACAAAAAATCATCCGCAACAAGATAGACCAGCTTTTTTTCATAACGTTTTTCTCCTTATCTCCTATTGACACGTACGCCCCATCACTTGCGGTAACAGAGAAATTTCCGAATTTTCGGCTGTTTTTTGGAATGTTTGTCGATCTCCATTCCACCGCTCGAACGCGGAATCTTTTACTGCTTGTGATGAACGGATTGGCAACATGCCACTTTATCGTTAAAGCCATTATAGCACACAATTTTCTCCTTGTCAATAGGTATTTGATTTTTTACACGCAAAAAATCTTGACAAATCATCGGAAATGTTATATAATCATAGTACCGTAATATTCCATAGGGGAGGACTACTCGTGCCGATTACTTTAAAGGATATTGCCAAAGAACTGAATATCTCGGTCAACGCCGTATCCCGAGCATTGAGAAACATGCCGGACATCGGCCCGGAAACCACCAAGCTGGTGCAAGAAACCGCACAGCGCATGGGATATCGCAAGAATTTGGCGGCAAGTTATCTGAAAACGGCGCGATCGATGACGCTGGGAATTATCGTTCCCGATGTCTGCAACCCGGTATTTTCCCATATGTACAAAGGCATCGAAAAGGTGTGCGGTCGCAGGGGGTACACGCTGATGCTCTCCAATTCGGGAGAAAAAAGCGAAAAAGAAAGCGCGCAGCTGGACAGCATGATCGCACGAGGGATTGACGGCGTTTTTATCGTGCCTTGCATCCAAGATTCGGTTTTTGGCAGACAGCTGGACGCAGCAAAGATCCCTTATGTGCTTCTCCAGCGAAAATCCAACGAGCATCCGTCCTACTTTGTGCAAAGCGATGATTTCAAAGGCGGATATCTTGCGGCTCAGCATCTGTATGCGCTGGGGCACCGCTCTTACCTTTTGGTCTTCCCTTCTCTTTTGATCTCCTCCGCCAGAGAAAGATATCAAGGCTTCCTTTCTTTCTTATATGAAAACGGCATGTCCGACGACGTTGTGTCCGTATTGGAATGTGACAGCACCCGTGACGCGGGAAATCAAGCCATGCAGGCGTGGCTTGCGGCTCGCCTTGAAAAAAAGGAGATGGAAGTATCGGCGGTCTTTTGCTTTAGTGACTACATAGCAGCCGGCGTCTATTCCGCCATCGTGGGATACGGCTTGCACATTCCCGAAGATCTTTCCGTGATCGGCTACGACAATAACGAATATTCGGATCTGATTTTCCCACCGCTCACTACGGTCGACATGCTGTCCTACGATGTCGGAAAGC
Organism: uncultured Lachnospiraceae bacterium; assembly: GCA_964507155.1. Lineage (GTDB taxonomy): Bacteria > Bacillota > Clostridia > Oscillospirales > CAG-272 > SIG644. The sequence continues at coordinate 256 of CAZDOX010000030.1, read as the reverse complement.
GCGCGGCTCAATTGATGTTGGATATTCTGCAAAGCGATAAACACGATGACGCAACCTCAAAAAATCACGTCATCATCTCACCTCACCTGATCATCAGAGGTTCTACCGCCCCGCGGAGGGGAAAAGAATCTGAATAGGAATGAATCGACCACCCGTTTTAAACGACGGGTGGTTTTGATATTCCAAGAAATACGAAAAATAATCGGGATAGGAACTTCTTGCAAGAAGTTCCTCCCCGAACCCCTCTTCAAGAACT
>CAZDOX010000029.1:0-9964 GCA_964507155.1 uncultured Lachnospiraceae bacterium | reverse complement strand
TTCCAGCGCGGCGTCTTTTTCGATGAATTTTCGATATTCGGTCAAAGTTGTTGCACCGATTACTTGAATTTCACCGCGCGAAAGGGCGGGTTTGAGAATATTCGCCGCATTCATGCTGCCCTCGGAATTTCCGGTTCCCACCAAATTATGAACCTCGTCAATCACAAGGATGATATTCCCTGCCGCTTTGATTTCATTGATCAAGCCTTGAATCCGCGCTTCAAATTGACCGCGGAATTGCGTTCCCGCCACGAGAGACGTTAAATCCAATAAATAGATTTGCTTATTTTTTAATTTAAACGGAACCTCTCCCCGTGCAATCCGAATTGCCAGCGCTTCGGCGATGGCTGTTTTTCCCACGCCGGGTTCACCGATCAAACAAGGATTGTTTTTCTGCCGCCGACACAGAATCTGAATGACACGAGAGAGTTCCCGCTCTCGCCCCACCACAAGATCAATCTTACCTTGCGCTGCGGCGCGCGTCAAGTTATGGCAGTGCGTGGTGAGTATTTTAAATTTCTTATCGAAATTTTTATTGCTTTTGTCTTTTTTCACTTCGCCGTGCGTCGGAACCGAAGGATCGGAACGATCTTCTCCATCTGCTGTCGGGGCGGGCGCGGGAGTGGCGCCATCGGTGCGAAGCAATCCGGCTTCTTCAAACATTTTGCGAAAATCAAACGTGGGAACCACGTGTTCGCCTTTTCGAGACGAGACATCCTCCTCGCCGCTCTCCTCGGTATCTTCCGATTCCGAATCATTGTCATCCGACAAATCCGCCTCGTCGCCGTTTTCCAATGCGGACTTAAAATCCGCTTCCATTTCGGCTAATTGCTCCGGGTTCAAGCCGATTTTTCCCATCGCGTCACCCAGCATATTTTCGATCGGCAGTCCCAATTCCTTGGCACAAACCATACAAAGTCCTTCGCTTTTTTTCTGACCGTTTTCCACCTTGGTCACGAAAATCATTGCCATTCTCTTCCTGCATCTTGCGCATTTCATCATCATACTCTCAATCTTGTTGTCGCGCGGTGCGCGTCCTTTCTCTCTTTCATGTTCATCGTAATTATATATCGTTAAAATTCTTAGCTGTCGGGCGCTCTAAAAGCCAAACAAAAACCGAAACAAATTCCAATCGTAAACAAATCGAAACACATAGGAAGTTTCAAACGCCTCGGTAAATCCGATGGTCGGATATTTGACGTTCAGCCATCCCAGTACCGCATAGACCACCAATACATACAGTGAGGTGTAAAGAACGGCGCACAGCACGCCCAGCACAAATCCCAACACGCGATCACACGTGCGAATGATCGGCAGATCGGCAATTTTAGACAGCAGCCAACCTAAGAATGCCAGCGCCAAACCGGAGAGCAAAAACACCGCCGCATGCCCGATCACCGAGGACAAGAACGACGTCACCGGTTGGCAAATATCGACGATAAATTCTTCAAACTGTCGAAACGTCCCCTCCGTCACAGTGGAATATTCTTCCTCCAATGCAGAAACGTCAACGTGAAAAGTTTGTAAAATGCTTTGCAGCCAATCCGGCACAACATCCATCACATGGGAAAGATCGTAGCCGTTCTCGTTTTGAGGGACCATCGTTTCCAATCGTTCGCAGACAAAGCGGCTCACGCCGGGTTGCAGCACTTTATCGCACAACCAGTTTCCGACGACACCGCCAAACATATACGTCAGTATAATCGAAAAAATAGTTTTTGCCGCACCGACCATGGAACGGATCAATCCTCGTTTGGCATAAATCACAACAGTCAGCACAAGAATAATCAGCGGAGAAATATCTAAAAAATACTGCATATCCATCTCCATTCCGCCGCCATAACGGCGGCACAAATCCACTTACCGTTTAACTTACCGTTTAACTTACCGTTTTGCTTATCGATCACGGCAGACGGATACAAGATGCGACGGCGTCGGTGCAAACAAACACCTCCCGATCTTCATCTTCCATCGGAAGCAACGTATGATACTGCCCCTGCAGCGACAAAATCGCTTCCGCTTCCGTTTTGTCCTCCCCCGTTTGATAGATCCGTAACGCATTGTCGGTCAGCACGCAAAGTTTGTGATCGGAAACAATGCCCGCATCCGACACGCTTCCCTCAATGCAAACGTCGAACAGCAGCGTCAGCTCATCGTCAAAGGCTAAAATCCTTGTGTTGGTGGTATACGAATCGGCAGACACATACACCAAGCAAGAATCTTCATAGAGCACCGATCTCTTGACCTGCTCGCCCACCAACGAATACTCCCGAATGAGTTCCCCTTGGAAATCCAACAAGCACACACGCTCCTGCCCAAGCAAGATCAGACCCTCTTCGGTATGGCGCATGGCGATCGGCGTAAAGTCCGACAAGGAAGTCACCACCGTCATTTCTTCTTTCCCGGGGACGCACGAATACAGCGTGGTAACCGCGTGCCCGGCTTGAGAAGACAGCGTCGCCATGGTCAAATCGGTACCGTCTGCCGAGAAAGCACAGCAGAGTGCACATTCTTTCAGATGCACCCGATTGATGACGCGGAAATGCGAATCATAAACCAAAACGCAAGAAGCATACCCGTCATCGTCCGTCACCACGGCAAACGATCCGGAATCGGAAACTGCCACATGGCGAATCGGCGTATCCGTTTGCGCGGAAAACAAATTGCCAAACGCGTGATACACCGCCAATTCCCGTCCCCCCAAATCGTATACCAGCAAATAATTTCCGGCAACAGCCACCCTTGGGGTTTGATAGGTCAAGGATGTCGCGTACGTTTCTCGCCCTGTCGCGGTAAAAACCGTCAATTTTTCTTTTCCCAGCACCGCCAATCCCCCGCGATATACGGCAAACTGATTGGCTTCATCGGCAACATAGGTCAACGTATCCGTGCTTCCCGTTTCCGGGATAACCATAGCACTGCTAAGATCGCTCACCAGCAAAGATAACTGCTCCATGGACAACAAATTGTCACCGATCAGAAGAGAAACCGCCAAATAGACCGCCAGCACCATAATAACCACCATCTGCACGGTGGTATACGCCACCGAACGCTCGTGATAATACTGCGTTTGACCGACGTCCGCGGCAATCGGTTCCACCGTCTTTTTGGGAGAACGACGCACCGTCACACGCGCTTGAACGGTTTGCCATATTTTTGACAGTTTCATGCGTTTTTCCTCCCGTTTTCCGAATTTTATCACGAATTTTATCAAAAAAACGATTAATCGTGAATGGTATTTTCCGCTTTCTCTATCCATTCCGGATAGTCCACCCTATGCAGATATAATCCGTGTGCCGGCGCGGTTCTGCCCGCCGCAGCGCGATTTTTTTTCGCTAAAATCGATGGAATCGCATCCGGATCGCGCGGTATTTGCCCCACGGCACATTCCAGCAAAGTTCCTGCCATAATGCGTACCATATGATACAAAAAACCGTTCGCACACACGCGAAATGTGATGACATGCTCTCGCTCGTTCGGTTCCACGGTTGCACGGTATACCGTGCGCACAGCGTCCGTAATCTTGGAACCTTGCGCCATGAATGACGTAAAATCATGTGTGCCGATCAGGTGATCGGCTGCGCGTTGCATTCGCGCCACCGCGTGATCACACAAAGGAATGGGCACATGCCAGCTGCGATATTGTTCAAACGGATCTCGCGTCTCACGGACAAAAAAGCGATATAAATACTCCTTTCGCAGCACGTCGTATCGCGGATGAAAGTCGTCGGGCACACAGCACGCACGATACACGCTGATATCCGACGGCAGATGTGCGCAAAGCGCACGCGGGATTTTATCCGCCGGAATCGCACATGGCAAATCATTCTCGCCTTGTTTGGTGATCGTGGCACAGAACATCGTCGCATGTACGCCGGCGTCCGTGCGACTGCATCCGACAATATCGCAAGGAAATCCAAACAGTTCTTGACCGGCGCGATTCAATTCGCTTTGTATGGTCACCGCCGTGCCGCGCTGAACCTGATAACCGTGATAGCGTGAGCCGTCAAAACTGCAGTAAATTAATATTTTCATGTTCCTCCGTTCACTCGATAACCACCGCTTACAGCGCGTATCCGATCGGAATCCGATTACAGAAGATACAACCGACCAAAAGCACCGCCATTGCCGCGAAAGCAGCCACATCTCGTCCCCTATAACGCAGCTGCGTCATGCGGGTTCTTCCGTCCCCACCATGATAACAGCGGCACTCCATGGCTGTTGCCAATTCGTCCGCCCGTCGGAACGAAGACACCACAAGCGGAACCAAAATCGGGATCAGTGAGCGGATTCTGGAAATCAAGGAGCCTTGTGAAAAATCCGTTCCACGCGCCTTTTGCGCGGACATGATCTTTTCCGTTTCATCGATCAGCGTGGGAATAAAACGCAGCGCGATGGTCATCATCATAGCAAATTCGTGAACCGGCAATTTGATTTTTTTTAAAGGGGAAAGCAGTTGCTCAATCGCGTCGGTAAGCATAATAGGCGTCGTCGTGTAGGTCATAAACATACCCATGCCGACAATCAAAGCGAAAATGCGTACCATCATAAAAACAGCGTGATAAATGCCCTCGGGATAAATATGAATGATTCCCCATTCGATCAGCGGTGTTTCACCATCGGTAAACAAAATATTGAGCAGCATGGTGAACAACATGATCACCAGAACCGGGCGGATTCCCCGCAACACAACGCGAATGGGAATTTTAGACAAAACGATCAAGAGAAAAGACGATGCCAACAACAACGCAAAAGCAACCACATGTTGGCAAACAAAGGAAACGACAATATACGCCAACGCCAAAATCAACTTGGCGCGGGGATCCAGCCGGTGCAACACGGAATCGGTCGGATAATACTGTCCAAACGTAATTCCTTTCATTCCGACTCTCCCCCCCTTCCGCCAAGAATATCCGTCAAACAGCGGACAGCCTCTTCCACGGTGTAAATACCGTCCGGAAGCGGGACGCCTCTATGCCGCAAGCACCGACAAAGAGCAGAAATTTCTGGAATATCCAATCCAATCGCCGATAATTCTTCCGCGTGGGCAAATACGTCGTGGCAACTTCCCTGCATGAAAACTTGCGCCTTGGCCATGACAATCACATCGTCGCAAAAACGAGCCATATCTTCCATGCTGTGACTGACAATGATCACCGTTGCGCCGGTCTTTTCCCGATATTCGCGCATACCGCGCAAAATGGCGTCTCTGCCGCGCGGATCCAACCCTGCCGCAGGCTCATCCAACACCAAGACCTCGGGGCGCATGGCCATAATACCGGCAATCGCAACGCGACGTTTTTGACCGCCGGATAAATCAAAAGGCGAATATTGCAAAATGTCCGCGGGAAGTCCGGCAAACGCCGCCGCTTCTTCCACACGCGTTTCGATTTCATCGGCAGGAAGTCCCATATTTTTCGGACCGAAAGCAATATCGGCTCGCACCGTATCTTCAAACAGCTGGTATTCCGGATATTGCATGACCAATCCGACGCGAAATCTGACGTTGCGAATTTCTTTCGGCTTCAGCCAGATGTCCTCTCCATCCAGCAGGACTTGCCCACTGTCCGGGCGGATCAGACCGTTGAGCAACTGAACCAGCGTTGATTTTCCCGAGCCGGTATGACCGATCACTCCGGTTACCGTCCCCGCACGCACGGAAAGATTGACATCCTCCAGCGCGCGAATTTCAAACGGCGTTCCGGAGCCATAGGTATAATTGATAGATTTTAATTCGATTTTTGGCATATTGGCTCTCAATTCTTACTCTTTACTCTTTACTCTTTACTCTTTACTCTTCTTACTGCAATTTTCTCATTTTTTCATTTCGTAGGCATGGCAAATGGTCTCGACGCAATCGTTCATGCTGCCCAATTTTCCCGCAAGCGGTATGCCGTTTTTTCGTAATCCGTGAATCAGCGCCGCCGATTGAGGCACATCCAAGCCGGCAGTGCGCAGAACATCATAGTGAGAAAAAACTTCTTCCGGCGTGCCATCCAGCAAAACGTTTCCGTCGTCCAAGACGATGATCCGATTGGCGCGCGCAGCCTCACTCATATGATGGGTAATCATCAACACAGTGATTCCGCACTCGCGGTGTAATTTTTCAACCGTTTCTATCACTTCTTTGCGACCGGATGGATCCAACATGGCGGTCGCTTCGTCCAAAATCATACACTCCGGTCGCATGGCGATCACGCCGGCAATGGCGACGCGCTGTTTTTGCCCACCGGACAAGCGGTGCGGCTCATGATGCGCGTATTCACGCATGCCAACCATATCCAGCGCCTGATCCACACGACGACGAATTTCTTCACGCTCCAATCCCAAATTTTCCGGGCCGAACGCCACATCTTCCTCAACCAGCGTTGCCACCAGCTGATTATCCGGGTTTTGAAATACCATGCCGACGCGGCGGCGAAGTGCGTATACGTCCTCATCCGTCATATCCGGAGAGGTAATATCCTGCCCGTCAAAATATATTTTCCCGCCGGTCGGTTCCAAAATCAGGTTTAACAGTTTGGCAAAAGTGGATTTTCCCGATCCGTTATGTCCCAAAATCGCCACGTATTCGCCGCGTTCAATGGTCAAACTGACACCGTGCAGCACCGGATCGGCTGCAAAATTCATACCGTTCATACCGTCCGACGGGTAAGTAAACGTTAAATTTTCCGTTTGAATCAATGGTTGCGCCACAAGCACGCACCTCCGTTTTTGATCAAATTCCGTCTGCGACCCAGCGCGTGCTGGCACCGCAGGGTAAATAGCCGCCGCTTTGCGTGACGCGAAGTCCCAGCTCTCCCGAAGACGTCATACCGCCGAATATCGGTTCCAGCTTTTGCTGCAACAGATATTGCATGGTCATGGGCGACAAGCCGGTTGTATAAGAGTTCAACAAGAAAAACAGCGGTTTTTCGGAAAGCAACGGAGCGCAAAGTGACAGCAGCTCATCGATACTGTCTTCCAATTTCCAGACCTCGCCCCCGGGACCTCTGCCGTAGGACGGCGGATCCATGATAATTCCCTCATAATGATTACCGCGGCGCAACTCGCGCTCGACAAATTTTTTGCAATCGTCCACAAGATAGCGAATCGGCGCGTCAGCAAGACCGGACAGCGCGGCATTTTCTTTCGCCTGCGCCACCATTCCGCGCGCAGCGTCCACATGAACCACCGACGCCCCCGCTTTGGCAGCGGCAACCGTTGCGCCCCCGGTATAAGCAAACAAATTCAACACACGGATCGGACGATCGGCGCTGCGAATGAGTTGAAAAAACCAATCCCAGTTTGCTGCTTGTTCCGGAAACAAACCGGTATGTTTGAATCCCATCGGACGCAGTACAAAACCAAGATCCAATTCTTCATATCGGATGTTCCACTGTTCCGGCAGATGATTTTTGACCCACGCGCCGCCTCCCGAGGCGGAACGCCGATAAATTCCGTCCGCTTTTTGCCAAGCGGGATGTTGCTTCGTTTTCTTCCATATCACTTGCGGATCCGGGCGAATGAGGATCAGATTTCCCCATCGTTCCAAACGTTCGCCGTCTCCCGTATCCAGCAATTCATAATCTATCCAATGATTTGCACTCCACATGATTTGCTCCCTTTTGTTCTGTTGTCTCTGTTGTCTCTGTTGTCTCTGTTGTCTCTGTGTCACGCTTTATTGTAGTACGACGCCAATCTTGACGTTCCGCTGTGGGCATGCGTGACGGCGATCGCCAGCGCGTCGGCGGTGTCGTCCGGTTTGGGCGGCTTGGACAATCCCAACATCATGGTTACCATGGTGATGACTTGTTTTTTCTCGGCTCTGCCGTAGCCGACAACGGCCTGCTTCACTTGAAGCGGCGTATATTCCGCTATCGCCACGCCAGCCCGCTCTGCAGCCAGCAAAATAACGCCTCTGGCTTCGGCTACGCGAATGGCGGTGGTTTGATTGGTATTGAAAAACAATTCCTCAATCGCCACCGCCTCCGGATGATAACGATCGATGATCACATTCATATCGTCGTAAATGCGCGAGAGCCGTTGCGAGGTTGTTTCCTCTTTCGGGGTTAAAATTGAACCGTACCCCAACGTTTTAAATTGATTTCCGCGATAATCCACAACCCCCCAGCCGACAATGGCTAAGCCGGGGTCAATGCCGAGAATGACCATTCCCCATTCACCTTAATTAAACCTTATCTATGAAGTATCAGTATATTATACCGCAAAAAGTCGCATAAGTCAAATAAAAAAAGAAATATTTTCAAAAAATTTACTTCTTTTGACGGCATGACTCGGGCACTCCCTCCTTTTTTGGGATCGGCGGGTCATTTTTCGGACTTTTCAAACTTTTCTCTTGACATAATCTTTTCCATCGGTTATAATATAATTGTCGGTGCCGCATGGCACGCACACGTACACGCACACGCAAAACGCGAAAGGAGACTTTTCATGAAACAAAAAATTACCCGCCTGCTTTGTTTGGCACTTGGCTTTACGATGCTGGCATCCGGTATGCTGGGCGCGATGGTCGCTTGTAACGACGACCCCAAGGACCCGCCCGATGATGATCCGACGCCCATGTGGACGCTGGACGAATCCGTTGCTTACACCGTGATTCGTTCCGAATACGCAGCCAAGGACGTGATACTGGCTGCCGCCACGCTGCGCACGGCGCTGCAAAATGCGACCGGGATTGATGTGGGCATCGATACCGATTACGTCAATCGCGGAGCGGAAGTTCCCTCAAATTTACCGGAAATTCTGATCGGCGAGACCAACCGTCCCGCCTCCCAAGAACTGCTTGCGACGCTCTCCCCCAACGAATACATCATTCAATTAACCGACGACCATCAGCTGCTGATCCTCGGTTATGACGACGATTGCACCGTAGCGGCTGTTGATTATTTTATTTCAACCGTTTTGGGGTATCAAGAAGCCACCGACGATTATGCCGTCAAAAAGCTGGAATTGAAAACGGATTATCGCTACAGCGGCACTTATACCGCCCCTGCCGTCGTTCCTCCGTCCACCCCCACTTACGAAACGATTTACGAAGAGCAAAATAAACCAACGACCTCGCCCGCGACTTATGTTTGCCCTTTCTACAAACTGGAAAACGGTTTATACGTCCAAAGCTATGAGTCGTTTGATTTGCAGGGCGTTCGTACCACTTTCCAAGCAAACGATTTGTACGTGGATTCTCACGCGGTGAACGCGGACTCCGTCATGGTTTACTCCACGTCCGGCAAAAACTTTGCCAGCTGGTACGGATCGGAAGATTACGTGGTCGATATGATGATCGCCATCAACCGTGCCAATTCTTCCTATCTCAGCTTGGATAAGAGCAATTACGACGACATTCAAAAGGACGCTTCCGGCAATTATATCGAACACTCCACCGGCGGATCCTACTATATGGTCCCCTCCATGGATTGGATCGAATATGTTTGGTCGGAAATGCTACTCCCTATGATTGAGCAATATCACCCGCAAACCATTGCGCTGGAAGAACCGGAAATGTGGGTTCGCTCCGGGTACTCGGAAACATTCAAGCAAGAGTGGAAAGACTTTTACGGCGAGGAATGGCAAGCACCCAATTCTTCCGCTGCTGCCAACCTCAAAGCAAACTTGCTGAAAACCTATTTGTTCGAACGAATTTTGACCGTTTTGTGCGAACGCGTGGAAGAAGTTTCTCCCTCGACGCAAATTTATATTGCTTCGCACTCCACCGTCAACTATGCCGCATGGTCCATCACCGCGGGACTCAATTCTTATTTGGCACTGGATTGTTTGGACGGCGTCATCGGTCAAACTTGGTCCGATACGCACAACTCGGTATTCCCGTACAACGGCTCTACCAAAACGGATAACTTTACCCACGCTTTTCTGGAATACGCGTCCTACGTGGACAGCGTAGAGGGCACGAACTTCTACGCCTTGGCTGACCCGATGATGGATAACACCTCCAGAACGGAAGAAG
>CAZDOX010000028.1:0-9971 GCA_964507155.1 uncultured Lachnospiraceae bacterium | reverse complement strand
AACACCATTTTTTACGAAGAACTGTTTTTTTCTGCCAACCAAGCGACAATGCCGGCATCGGTGCTTTCTTTTTGGCATTGTGCACAAAAATGATTCTTGAAAATTGTGCAGTTTGATGAAGTTTCTTGTTGCATAAGGAAAGTAATTGACATCAATATAGGATAATGATATAATAATCATAGAAAGAGCAACCATCGCTTGACCTTGTCACATGGCATTGTCACTGACATTGTCACGCAGAAAGGGGTAGTCCCATGGGCCGCGCAGCGCACGCCTGACGCCAAAATATAGGCAAAGGCAATAAGGTAAAGGTAGAAAGCAGAAAGCAGAAAGTAAAAACGCAACGCAACTCAAACAAAAAGAAAGTAAAAAGAAAAAAGAAAAGGAGTAAGTCTGAAAAACGGATCGTTTTTCAGACCGAAGTTTTGTGACTTTCGCGTCACCGACGCGAATTTCCTAACGGAAAGTGCCACAAAACTTCAAAACCGTTAGAAAGGAATGGTCATAATCATGAATAAACGGAAACTTTATCGCCATCTTATTTTTATCTTTCTGATCACGGTTTGCTTATTATGTTCCTGCACGCAAGAACTGCCGGATCATTCGGACAAGGAATCAACGGATGTCATCGATCGAACCTTATTCACTCATTCGGAAGCGCTCTTATATAAGGCGCGCAGCAGAGTATTTCGCAACTTGCCCGGGCAGGTGCTGTTTACGACCAATCAAATGGAACTGCATTACGTCAATAAAAACACCGGGGTGGCTCATTCTTTTTGCTACGACCCGCTCTGCGACGGCGAATCTTGCTTGGCTCATACCAACCCGTTTGCCAGACACTACATCTGGTGCCCGGCGGACGACTGCTTATATGCGACGCAGCTGGATCCGTACACGATGGGAAACGACGGGAATCTGTATCGAATTGATCTTTTTACGCAGGAGCAAGAAATGGTTCTGCTCGGAAACGGAAATGAAATCCGCAGCATAGGGGCAAACGATTCGTATTTGTTTCTGCTCCGATACAAACAAGACGGCGGATTTGAGCTGGTGCGTTACGATCCGATTCATGAGGAGCAAACAATCATTCAGGCGCCGGACGGGAAAGATTTTTTTGAAGTTTGTGTCAGCGGAGACACTCTTTTGGTTACGTTTCAAGATGAACCTTACGCCTATTGGACCGACAGTTCCTGCCACAACTACCAAAAAACCGAGCTGACCGACGTCGTTTACATGGATCAAGTTTTGATTTATCTCTTGACCGACAACACAGATCAATCGGTGGGACTCACGAACGCCGCACGCCACTTGGATCGCTACAACTTGCTGACCGGGGAAACCACGCGGCTCCTTTCGGTGGCGCATACCGTTCTTGAACCCGTCGGATTTGACGGCAAGTATGTGTATTACATTCTCAATCCGCTGAACCCCATAGAGCCGACGCAAGTTTTGTCGCACGGCACTCTGTTGTATCGGGTTCCGATCATCGGCGGCGAGAGTGAACCGCTGGTAGACTTCGGCAAGGAGCACACCGAGCTGCCTTATGATCTGTACGTATACGAGGTTTGCTGCTACGACGGCGTCATCTACTGCAATGTCAAAAGCGACAAGTCCGACAATTCCGTCGACGACTTCGGCATCATCACGCAAGGTGACGACGGCGTTTGGGTGTACCGAAGCGTGGAAATAGAGGACTGAATTTTCCATCGGTGCGCTCCGTCATGTGCCGAGCATAGCCTCCGGTCGAATGGCACAAAAACGAGCTGCAAAATTTGTGCAATTCGATGAAATTTCTTGTTGCATGAGGGAAGTAATTGACATCAATATAGGATAATGATATAATAATTATAGGATGAATAATCATCGCGTGATCTTGTCACGCGACATTGTCACTGACATTGTCACGCAGAAAGGGGTGAGTCCCATGGGCCGCGCAGCGCACGCCTGACGCCAAAATATTGGCAAAGGCAAAAAGGTAAAGGTAGAAAGTAGAAAGTAAAAACGCAACTCAAACAAAAAGAAAGTAAAGAAAGTAAAAAAAGAAAAGGAGTATCGATTATGAAAAACAAAAAAATGTTTCGCAGATTTTCTCTTATTCTCGCTGTTCTGATGTTGGTTCCGATGTTTACCTTTTCCGGCGCGGCGGTAGACAATTCCGTCAATTCTGTGCCCTATATCAGACATTTTTGTGAGACAATTGTAACTCCGGAAGCTACCATACGTACTTGCTGCATTACTTACGGTCGTCAAACCGACTCGCCAAAAAGACAAAGCAGCGACATTACATTTACACCGGGAGAAGAACTTGATTCACCGATTCATATAGCGTACTACGCAAAAGCAAGAAATTATTATATCGGTTCCGCTGCTGCGGATAGCAGAGATATGACCGGATATGTCACCCTTGGTCCGACCTACCCGATCGAATTCACCGAGCAAGTAGTGCTGGAATACGACATGGAACGTCTCGACCTTTTTCAAAAAATTGCGACTTACTACGATTTTAATATAGGCACGACGTAGATCACCCCAAATTTCGCACAATACGGCACCACAGTTGACGAATACATTGGGCATAACTTTACCATCTACGGGTATGGCGACAGCTAATGCCCTCCGCAGCCGCAAGCGATTTTAACTAATACGGAATCGGATTTTTCCTCGCGAGAAATCCGATTCTTCGCCAAGGGAGGTTATGTCTGAAAAACGGGTCGTTTTTCAGACGCGTTTTTGTGCCTTGGCGATCTGAACCATCGCCATTTCGGCAAAGCCGAAACCGGCAAAAAACTGCCGTATTATTCAGAAAGGAATGGTCATAAATATGAAAAAGCAATTCATTTGTCTGATGATCGCCGTTGCCATGTGCTTCACTTTTACATCCTGCGCGAACACGCTGCCGCCCGATGACACGGATCTAGAAGACCCCAAGGAAGCCGTGCCCGACCCGGACATGCAACTGTTCAATCCGGCGGATAATCAAATATTCTATAAAGTTTCTCTCGATTTTGCCAACATTCCCGGGATGGTGCTGGTCATGGATCAATGGATTCATTACGGCGGCGCACATCTTTCCTACATTCATAAAACAAACCACAAGGAATACTATTTTTGCTTTGACCCCCTATGCCATCATTTGGAATGTAAGATCGGGTACGCCGGTGAGTTTATAGTGCCGTGGTTTTTTGTTTGGTCGCCGGCAAATCAGCAGCTATACTCGCTTCGCATGAAAAGTGTGCCAAGTGCCCTTTCGGACGGAGCACTGTATCGGTTTGATATTCTGACGCAGGAAACGGAAGTTGTGGTTCCCTCGGACGGGAATCGTATTAGCGCGATTTTCGCCGGCGACCGGTATATTTTGCTCGAACGGGATCGCGCGGATAGCGGTCGCGAGATCATTCGCTACGACCCTCTGACGGATCAGTATCAAACCATCACTCCGCCGAGCGGGCGCGTTTTTCGGTTCTTTTATGCCGCCGGCGATACGATTTTGTTGAAATTTATGGACGATCCCGTGTTTTATTTGACGGATCCGACGTTTTCTTCTTACAAAAAAACGTCGTTAACCACTCTTGATTTTATCGCGGGCAGAATGGCGTACCTTATGGTTGATGAAGACGAAAATCCGACATATTATCCCGGGTTGGGGCGCAGCATTGCAAGTTACAACTTAGACACGGGAGAAACGCAGCTGCTGATCACGCGCGAGGTTCCGGGGCTGTCGTGCGTCGGCTGCGACGGCGACTACATTTATTATCACACGGGGTCGCTCTATTCCGAGGATCCCAGAAGAATCGGCTTGAACCATACGACGCTGTACCGCGTATCGGTGGATGGCGGAGATGAGGAGGTTATGATGGATTTTTCGGCAGACTCTGCCGATCTGGCTGAGAATTATTACCCCTCGCAAGTCGTGCGCTTCGACGGCGTGCTGTACATTCTCCTGCACCCGGTCGCCTCTCACAGCACGTCGGGTGACATTTACGGTATGTTGGTCGAAGAAAACGGCGCTTGGCAGTTGGTTCAATTTACCGCGGGAGATTAATTTTAATTGGTCGAACTGCACAAAAACAAGGCTGATAATTTGTGCAGTTCGATGAAATTTCTTGCTGCATAAGTGAAGTAATTGACAACAATAACGAGGCGTGCTATAATAATTATGGAAAGAATAACCATCGCGTGCTCTTGTCACGCAGAAAGGGGTGAGTCCGATTGAAACGTTTTTTGTTATTTTTCCTTGCGATATTGATGCTGGCATTAACCTCCTGCGCCAATGACATGCCTCTGCCGGACGGAAATGATCCCAATCATGAAGACAGTAAGATTGACATACCGTCACTGGACTCATCGCTTTACCAATACTCAACGCTTTATCAACATTTACATAACTTTCAAAATATCCCCGGCGCGCTTCTGGTACATGTTACCAACAACGGCTCGGCGTTATATTGCCTCGATAAATCTGCCGGCGAGTTACGGATGTTCTGCTTCGATTCTCTATGTAACCACCGTCAGTGCGTCTCGCGCCTGCTGCCCCTCCCAAAAATGTTGGTATATCAGCCTTATGATGGGAATATATACGGTGTTCCTATGGAACAAGGAAAAAAAGGCGGGAGCCGCTTGTATTGTGTGGACGGAAAAACACAAGACATTCGCTGCGTATGGGAAGGTAACGGAAATGTCATCGACTACGATTTTTTATACGTTTACGAGCAATACCTATATTTTCCGGTGAAGCGAAGCGATGTGGGATATGATTTATTCCGCTACGATGTGGAGCAGGAGGAAATCGAAAAAATGGAATCGCCGTCCGGAAAGACGTTCCACTACGCGTTTTATATCAGCGGCGATACGTTTTTGGTCACTTTTACCGACGACGACGCTTTATATTTGACCGATATGGATTTTCAACGATTCGAAAAAACAAATTGCCAAGGGGTTTATTATATGAACGGCGACCACACCATCCGCGTTTTATACGACAAGAGGAATCAGCAGAGTGTGAGCGTCGGTTTTGGTTATCATAACCTAACAAGTGGTCAATCTTACACCATTTTGGAACAAGAAACGCCCATTTATCCGGCAGGATTTGACGGATCTTACTTGTATTTTATCGAATACGAATGGGATGGAACCGCCTATATGCTCGGGAACATTCTTTACCGTATCTCCGTGGCCGGCGGGACGGCGGAATTTGTGTACGATTTCGGCGGAACGTTGCGAGAGGTGGTGTCGTTTGAAGACACTTTATACTATTATCGAAAGGAGTACCAAGACGGAAAGGCTGTCCATATATACGGTCGACTCACACAAAATGACGACATTTTTACCGCCGAAGATTTTCCCATAGCGCAACCGTAAACCCTCGTGACCGTCGTGACCGTCGCACTCCGTCATGTGCCGAGCACAGCCTCCGGTCGAATGGCACAAAAACAAGGCTTGTAATCATATCAGGAGATGTCGTTGTCTACGGTTTTTGTTACTTAGATTTTGAAAATATCTTTGTCCGATTGAATTATAATATGGATGACGCTGATATTTGTCGCTACATTTTTGGGACTTTCACAGTAAACAATCACGTAGTAGGCACAATCAAAAAATACAAGGATGTTGATTTTGCTCTTGACACATCCGGTTAAGATGAAAAATATATGTTATATTCGTTAAAATAGAGGTGTCGAAGCATGCGGGATATCCCATACAAAAAAGCAGCCGTTTTATTGCTCACATTGCTTCTGCTTGTCGGCTGTACGACAACATTACCACCGATAGATCCGGACGACTCAGAAGCGGAAGATCTTTATTCAAACCATGAAAAGGACGCCGTTGATTCGGCATTGTTCGAATTATCCGACGTGGAACCCTATAGTCGTTTTATGTTGAATCTGCCCGGAATGGTGCTGATCACCGATCAGAGCAGCAATTTAGCGCTGCATTATATCAACAAAGCGACGGAAAAACACATGATCTTTTGCTTTGATCCGTTGTGCGATCACAGCAATTGCCCGGCAACGCAAATTATGATGACATTAAAATGCGGCTATCACCCAAAAGACCATGCCTTGTATTACAGTATCGGCAAAGGAAGTCGCATGGGGACAGAATTATATCGATTGGATTTGGAAACGTTTGAATCCGATCGCGTTTGGAAAGGCAACGGGAATACTTTGCAACAAGGCTTCACGGTATACGGGGATGAGTTGTTGTTCAGCGTGACCAGAGCGGACGGCGGTTACGATTATATGCGGTTGCAAGTGGGCAATCGGACGATAAAACAAATTCAACCGCCGACCGGCAAAGTGTTTCAATCCATCGTTGTGCGCAATGGGCAAGCTTTCGCTACCTTTACAGACGAAGCTGCGCATTATCGAATCGACAACAATTGGAACACGTATACTTTGGCGAATATACCAACCGGCGGAAAATTTTTTAGCAATGACCTGCAAATCGGTTATCTGATGGGCAATAAAAAAATCGATAACCTTGCCTACGGAAATGTCGTTGGTTTTACCGTTTATACCTTTCAAACCGGCGAATTGAGGGAATTTTTCCTAAGCGATGAACCGCTCTATCCAAAAGGCTTTGACGGAACGTATGTTTATTACACAAAATACGAAAAAGAAGGCGAGGGGTATGCGGAAGCTTCCACGCTGTATCGCATGTCAATCCTAAACGGGGCAGAAGAATCTCTTTGTGACATCGATAGTTTTTTAATGGAAATCGTCAAATTTGAAAACACAATCTATTATTGTCGCAAGGTCTACACAAATGATGCGCCACAGTTTTTGTATGGGAAAATAACAGAACTTGACGACATTTTTACCGCCGAAGATTTTCCCATAGCGCAACCGTAAACCCTCGTGACCGTCGCGCTCCGTCATGTGCCGAGCACAGCCTCCGGTCGAATGGCACAAAATGGACCTACCGCTAATCTCGGGGATAGCGACAGCCATTTGCCGCTATCCCTCTTGCAAATTGTCAAAGGAGAGTCCGCTATGAAATGTTTTTTGAGGAAATCACTCGCTACTTTTCTGATTTTGTGCCTTGCATTGAGTTTTTTCTCTTGTTCGGACACCAAAAATAAATTTCCCGTGATTAACGAGAGCTTATACGATGCCGCGGACAGCTTAGTGTTTTGCCGCGAAAGAGTGTTTCGCAACATGCCCGGGATGGTTTTGTATACCAACCACAATAGGCTCTCTTTCATGAACAAAGAAACCGAAAAAAGCTATTTGTATTGCTTCGATCCGCTGTGCGATCACGGAGACAATTGCATTACCAACACCAATCCATATACTTTGTATTATTATTGGTCTATGATTGACGATTGCTTATATGCAACGATGTTTAATTTGGAAACAGCGGGAAACGACGGAAATTTCTATCGCATTGACCCAAACACGCAAGAAATGGAGCGGGTATTTCAGGGAAACGGAAACGAATTTTTTACCATTTATGTTAACGAACAGTATTTTTTCTTTGAGCGCGCGCTCAAGGATGGCGGCGAGAGCGAGCCGATGATCGATTTTTCCGGATCGCATACCGGGCAAGAATACGATATGTATGCCTATGCCGCCGCCTGCTACGACGGCGTGATATATTGTAATCTCAGAAGCGATAACAGTTCTGAATCTGTAGATGTTTTCGGCATCATCACGCAAGGCGACGACGGCGTTTGGGTGTACCGAAGCGTGGAGGCGGGAGACTGAATCGAAAAAAGCGAGAAAAGGTGGGGATTTGAGATGATGACTTATCGGCGCATCGTCAAAGGCGAAATGAAAAAGCTGTGGGGCAACAAACTTTTTTTGCTGCTTGTCTTTCTTGCGCTGATTTGCGCCTACGTCACCTCGCGCCAGAGCGCGACGGTCCCGTCGTGGCAAGAAGAATTGGATCAATTGCTTGCCGACTACCAAATCTCGCCCGAAGAAACGGAAGCGGACGTGCGACGCCGCGTCGCGGCGCTGGATGAATGGGATCTTCTGCTGCGCGGAACCGATGACGACGGCGAACCGTTCACGCTAACCGAAGAACAAGCCGAAGAATTTCGCCACCGCGCACTGTACAAAAAATTTCTCGCGCTGCTGGATCGGGAAGACACCTACCGCGAAACGCTCTCAACCGTCATCCGCACCGCGCGAAAAAATTACGACAACTATATCTCTGCCGGAATTCCCGCCGAAAGCTTTGTGGTGCGCTACCAGATCGGCGTTGTGTCGCACTACACCGAGCAACTCAATTGGGACATGGAGTTTCCCGTCGGTCAGGTGCGCGGCTACGACGATTTATTGGAAAATCAGTCCTACCCGATCTTTCTTTGTCTCGCCCTTTTGATGGGCGCTGTGTTGCTGCTGCTCCCGGAGAAAAACGGCATGCTATCCTTACTTCGCTCCACCAAAGGCGGGCGCTGCGCCACCATTCTCGCCAAGCTGACGACGGGCGCGTGGATGAGCGCGGTGCTGACGGTTGGCTTTTTTCTGCTTTCCGCCGTCATTCTTGTCTCCAAGACGGGATTGTCCGGCGCTTTGCTGCCGCTGCAATACGTGTATGCCACAGCGCCCTATCATACCTCGGTTCTCGGCGGTTTGTTGCTCCGCCTTTTGACGCAGGCGGCCTTGGGAACGCTCTTTGTCTGGTGCGTGCTGCTGTTGACAATCCCCCTGCGCCACACGGTCAGTGCTCTCGGCGCGGGCGGTGGTATGATCGCCGCTTCGTACTTGCTGGGAGTCTGGGGCAAGAAACATCCGCACAATCCGTTCCATTTATTTAATATGATGACCATCATGGACGGCTCGTCGCACTTGTCGCAGTGGAATGCGTTTTACCTCGGCACGTGGAGCGTGGATTATCTCATCACGCTGCCGATTGTTCTGTCCGTTGCCTTGCTGCTGATCGGCGCGTTCCTTGTTTGGGCGTTTGCCGGGCGATATTGCCCCCTTGTGCTGACCGCGGCAGGGCGATACAGCCGCCTGCAAGCCACTATGGATTGGATGGGGCAAACCGTTCGCCGCGAAATCGCGCGACGTATGCCGAAAATGCCGCGCCGAAGTCGTCGATACGGCAGTCCTCTGCCCGGCTGGGAATGGAGTAAAATTCGGCGCCGTGTGCTCACGGTCGTCTGCTTGGCGCTGCTGTTGATCAGCGAGGTGCGAACGTTATGGGTCAATTATGCGCCGTTGAAAACATATTCGGATCGAATCTATCACGAATACATGACGCTCTACGAGGGACCGTGGAACGAGGAAAAATCGGCGGCGATCCGTGCCGAGCAACAGCGACTCTCCTCGCTGATGGCGTCGCGCGACGCCTTGGCGGAGGAATACGAAGCCGGTGAGATGGACGAAGCGACCTTTCACGCGCGCTATGCCGAGGCAAATGACGCGGAAATGCGTCTGGAAGTATTTGACGCGATTACCGAACGCGATCGTGCCTTGCGGGCGCTGCACGAGCAGGGGTACGCGGTTTCCTTTGTATATGACACCGGCTGGAATCTGTACTTGTCTGACACCGATTTTGACGTAGCTGCGGCAGTGGTGATTTTGCTGTTGGCAGGCATGATCGCCGACGAATATGCGAGTGGATTTTCCTCAATTTTGCGCACGACCCGCCGCGGAAGACGATCGACGTGGCGCAGCAAAGCGGTGGTCATGGCATTATTTGCCCTTGGCATATCGCTGCTGCAAAACACTGGGCGATTATTGATCTTATCGCTCCATTACGATTTGCCCGCCGGGGGCGCGTCGGCATTAAGCCTTAGCGGCATGGAAGCGCTGCCGTGGAAAACGTGTGATATTCTGACCTTGACGGGAGGAGTTGTCCTTATGCGCATGGCGGGGTTATTGGTTCTTGCCATGCTGACGGTCGGGTTATCCGCCGTATGCCGTCAAGTTTTACCCACGGTACTAATCTCGGCGCTTTCGGTCTATCTGTCTCGCTTGCTCTCCTTATTTGGATTGGATTTATTGAATTTTTGGAAT
>CAZDOX010000027.1:2106-10087 GCA_964507155.1 uncultured Lachnospiraceae bacterium | reverse complement strand
CCGGAAAAGGACGATAATCTGCGCTTATCATCAGCAACCGAAAAAATGACAAGAGGAGAACTTCAAAAAAGTTCTCCTCTCCGTGTATACGGCAAGCGCCAATATCATTGCGCCGGCACGGCGGACGCCTCGGTGGCATCTTTGGCACTGCTTAACGTTGCCATGGCTTGTTCGCTGAAATATTCCAGCGGATCCACCGACAGTCCACCGACCGTCATCTCAAAATGCAGGTGCGGCTCTTCGGCAAGTTCCAGTATGGCGCTCTGACCGACATTGCCCAGAAGATCGCCGGCTTTGACCTCGCTGCCGACAGCAACGTTCTCTGCCAGCGTGGGATCCAGATTCTTGTAGATGGTGTAGCAATCCCCTGCGTGCGAAACAGCCAGACATTTTCCCATCATCGGATCATCCCAGATTTGCGAAACCACTCCGTCTGCGGCAGCCAACACCGGCGTGGCATCTTCGGTGGTCATGTCCAAACCGAGGTGAATCCGATAATCCCCCATAGTCGTCGAATAGACCTGGACGGTTGAATCGTACCCCTTGGCTACAATGCCGACAACGGGAAGCTCCATCGCAGGAACGCGATTTGCCGTATTTTGATCCTCTTTGTCCGCGCTGTTCCCGTTGTCGGTTTGGTTATCGTTCTTGTCGTCTTGTGACGGCGTCACCGGAGAGGGCGTTCCACCGTTGTTTTTGTTGTTGTCGGTGTTGGATTTGTCCTCGTTGTTTTGCTCGTTGCCCGGCGTGACGTCGTCATTGGGAAGTCCCTTTTTTTTCGCTCGGTTTGAAATCGCGGTAACCGTGATGAGCACCGAAATGGCAAGAACCAAAGTCAAAATGGTGACGTAGATGGCGCGCGAGTTGCGGATGTGTTCGACAAAGCGACTGTTTTTAAAATTTTCCCACATAATTTTTGCTCCTTTTCTGATTGGGTTTTGTTACTATTTTTGCCATGAAAACAGAAATTATACAGAAAAGAAAAAAATAATGGCAATCGTTTGTTTTTTGGCAAAGCGACGCCGATATGCTCAAAATTCCGGACTCGCACCAACACGTTGCGACTTTTTTTGCAAAAAGACTTGCATTTTATCAAAAGGTATGGTATAATATACGCGGCATGATATTTGTGCAAACAAAGAGTTGCCGCGTATTGAGAATTTCGCAAAGCGAAATTCTCCCATTAGCTACCGAAGATCTATACGCGGCATGATATTTGTGCAAACAAAGTGTAATCATGTCGCTGCACGAGATCGCTCGTGCCATGTACTTTCTTATCAAGAGTGGTGGAGGGATAGGGCCCTATGAAACCCGGCAACCGGTTCGCTCGTTTGCGCGCGAACGATGGTGCCAATTCCCGATAGATGAGAGATGGTTGATGGAAGATGAAATAGGATAAATCGGACAGCCTCTCGCCCTTAGGTCGAGAGTTTTTATTTTGATTCCGTATCTTGCCCATCTACATAGCCAAGAAGATTTAGCGTGAAAATTCAACGAATCAAAACCGAAAAAAAACTCTTTCACGCGTAGCAATTTTGTGCCGCCTTACGGCGGCGGAATGGAGATTAGCGTGAAAGTTCAATAAAACAAAACCGGGAAGAAAAACTCTTTCACGCGTAACAATTTGTGCCGCCGATACGGCGGCGGAATGGAGATTAGAATGAGAAAAATGTTGTTTACCAGTGAGTCGGTCACAGAGGGACATCCGGACAAAGTCTGCGATAAAATATCCGACGCCGTACTGGATGCGATGTTGGCACAAGACCCTATGTCTCGTGTAGCCTGCGAGACGGTTTGTACCACCGACATGGTCACGGTCATGGGAGAAATCACAACCAAAGCCACTGTGGATATTCCCGCTCTGGTTCGTCAAACGGTACGCGAGATCGGATACACTCAGGACAACGTCGGTTTTAACGCGGACACATGCGTGATTTACAACCACATTCATACCCAATCGCCAGACATCGCGCTCGGCGTAGATCGCTCCATGGAAGCGAAAAACGGGGAAGATTCCGATGAATTTGACACCGGCGCGGGAGATCAGGGATTGATGTTCGGTTTTGCATGCGACGAAACGCCGGAATTGATGCCGCTTCCCATTTCTCTTGCACACCGATTGGCTTATCGCCTGACCGCTGTGCGCAAAAACGGAACACTTCCCTACCTGCGTCCGGACGGAAAGACGCAGGTGACCGTCGAATATCGCGACGGTAAGCCGTACCGCGTCCACACCGTCGTCATTTCCACGCAGCACAGTGCGGATGTTTCCCTTGAAACCATTCGCCGCGATATGATTGACCAAGTGATCGCGCCGATCATTCCGGAGGCATTGTTGGATGATCGAACCAAAATATACGTCAACCCCACCGGACGATTTGTGGTAGGCGGACCCGCCGGCGATACCGGATTGACCGGTCGCAAAATCATTGTAGACACCTATGGCGGCTATTCCCGCCATGGCGGCGGTGCTTTCTCCGGCAAAGATCCGACCAAGGTAGACCGCAGCGCTTGCTATGCGGCAAGATATATTGCAAAAAACATTGTGAAAGCCGGACTTGCCGAAAAATGCGAGGTGCAACTGGCATACGCGATCGGTGTGGCACGCCCCATCTCGGTGATGATCGATACGTTCGGTACGGGAAAAGTGGAGGAACGAGATATTGCCGACGCGCTGATTTCCCTGCTGGATTTGCGTCCTGCCGCGCTGATCGAACGCTTTGGCTTGCGCCGTCCGATTTACAGTCCCGTTGCCGCATACGGTCACATGGGACGTGAAGATTTGAATATTCCGTGGGAATCCACCGACATCGCCGCGGAACTTTCCCGATTGTTGCAACCGTAATTTTTAGGCAGCCGCTGCGCATGGAGCATATACTACCATCGAGAGGGGTGATGGTATGTGGGAAATCATCGGATGGGTGGCAGTTGGCAGCGCGGCACTGTTCGGCGTGATCTGCGCGCTATGGCTCATGGCGGATCGATTCGGCGGCGCTTATTTGAGCGCGATCGTCCGCATTTTTGACCAAACGGCGCGGGAACAGCTGGATTTGCTGCTCAGTGGGGCCAAAGAAACGTTTGGCGGACGGCGAGAAATTGTGGTACTTCTTTCCGCCAAGCTTCCGCCGCTGACCGTTGACGAACTGGCGCTGTTGCAACGCTATTCGGCCGATATCTACGTAATTTGTGAATCCGATCCAATGCGGGAACACGAATCAAAAGAAAAAACATAAAGCAGCTGCCACATAAAACCTTAGAGAACGATAAGGCAACACCGCACCATAAACTTTTTGATCAAAAATTGTGCGAAAAGGATTGTGCCGTGTTGCCTTTCAAACAATGATTAAGAAAGGAGTCGGATAATGTCGGACAGTACCCTTGCGGAATTGCGCGGAAACATTGAACAAATCATCTACACCAACTCAGAAAACGGCTACGCGGTCTGCGATTTGGGAACGCAGGACAATGAGTTGGTTACCATCCAAGGGACGCTGCCCTATATTGCCGAGGGAGATCATGTGACCGTGTACGGTCGCTGGGTTCATTCACCGCGCTACGGCAGGCAATTTGCCGTAGAACGGTACGAAAGAAATCTTCCCTCCGACGCCAATTCGATTCTGCGCTATCTTTCCTCACGCGCCGTCAAAGGAATCGGTCCGAAAACCGCGGAAAAGATTGTCGAGCAGTTCGGCGAGGACACGTTTGATGTGATTGAAAATCACCCGGATTGGCTGGCGCAAATCAACGGGATCTCGCAAAAAAAAGCGGTGGAGATCAGTGAAGATTTTCGCATGAAATCGGGGATTCGTTCGGCTATGATCTTCTTTCGCGATTATTTCGGTGCTGCCTTAACCGTTCGCATTTACCAAGCGTGGGGGGCGGAGGCGATCCGACGCGCCAAAGAAAATCCTTATCGCCTATGCGATGAAATTGAGGGGATCGGTTTTGAAAAAGCGGATGCGATGGCGAAAAAAATGGGGCTTGCGGAGAATAGCGCCGCACGCATGATGAGCGGTATGATTTATGTACTGCGATCCAACAGTGTGCAAAACGGGCACGTCTGCCTGCCGGAGGACAAGCTGCTTGCCGCGTCTGCCGCTACGCTCCAATCCCCCGTCGACACTTGCCGTACCGCACTGGACGCCCTGTTGGACAGCGGTAAAATCAAAAGTGAGACTATGGACGGTGTGCGTTATTGCTACGATCGCTACGCTTATGATTGCGAACAATACATTGCCATGAAGTTGACGCTCTTAGATCGCGTTTGCGTTCCCATTCACGCGTTGGACGTGAACGGTTTGGTTGAAAAAGCCGAGCTTGCGTCGGGAATTTGCTATGCCCCCAGCCAAAAGAAAGCCATTTGCGACGCACTGATCAGCGGCGTGATGATTTTAACCGGCGGGCCCGGAACGGGAAAAACGACGGTGGTACGTGCGCTGATTGATATTTTTGACAGCATTGGGTACAAGGTCGCCCTATGCGCGCCGACGGGACGAGCTGCCAAACGAATGTCCGAATCCACCTCCAAGGAAGCGAAAACCATCCACCGTTTGCTGGAAATGGAATACGATGCCGGCGATCGGGGGGGCGGCATGTTTCGTCGCGGCGAGGACAACGTACTGGATGAAAACGTCGTCATCGTCGATGAGATGTCGATGGTCGATAACGCATTAATGTGCGCGCTGCTCAAAGCCGTTAAACCGGGCGCGCGGCTCATTTTGATCGGGGACGCAGACCAGCTTCCAAGCGTCGGTGCCGGCAACATTCTGCACGATTTGACGCAGTGCAAACGCTTTTCCACCGTCTGCCTGACGGAAATCTTTCGCCAAGCGCAAAAAAGTTTGATTGTCACCAACGCACACGCGATCAACCGTGGCGAAATGCCGCGCCTTGACGTAAAGGATAACGACTTTTTCTTTCTCTATCGTCAAAATGATCGCGATATTGCCCAAACTATCGCCGATTTGTATCAAAATCGATTGCCGCGCACCTACGGAGCGATAACCGAACACGGAATACAAGTCATCTCTCCGTCCCGTCGCGGTGAGGCGGGAACGGATCATCTCAACGTTCTGCTTCAGCAAGCCATGAACCCGCCCATATCGGGAAAAGCGGAATATCGTCACAAAGATACCGTTTTTCGTGAGGGGGATCGCGTCATGCAGACGCGCAACAACTATGACTTGATCTGGGAGCGAATCGGCGGCGAGGGCGGCGAAGGTCACGGTGTCTTCAATGGCGATATCGGCGTCATTGAGCGCGTCAATCTGGCGTCTGAGTGCTTGGAAATTCGATTTGACGATCGCCATGTTGTGTATGATTTTTCCATTTTGGACGAGTTGGAGCATGCATGGGCGATTACCGTGCACAAAAGTCAGGGAAGCGAATACCCCATTGTCATCATTCCCATGTATCGCGCGCCGTCCATGCTGTTGACACGTCATCTGCTTTATACGGCGGTGACGCGTGCACAGCGCATGGTAATTTTGGTCGGCAAACCGGAAATAGTACAAATCATGATTGAAAATCAGCGGCAGTCGATGCGCTATACCGGCTTGGCTGCTCGGTTGCAATAATCGGAAAAGGTGAGGGAAATCGCTATGTTGGGACAATGGTTGATGCATTTACTCTTCCCTCCTCGTTGCCGCGGGTGCGGCGAACCGTTTGATATTTTTCTGCCTATGCACGACGATCCGCTGCCGCTCTGCTCTCGTTGTTTGGAGCTGTGGCAAGCGGCAAAGCAATCGTTTTGTGCCACGTGCGGCGCGGCGGTAAGTACATGCGCCTGCATGCCGCCGCTGTTGCGTCAATCGGGATGCTCCGCCCTGGTAAAGGCAGTGGCGTATCATCCCAAGCGCCACGGATTGCCGGAACGCCTGATTTTGCGCTGCAAACGGGTGAGGGACCGCGCGCTGTTTTCATTTTTCGCCGCGGATATGCGACTTTCTCTATGGCAAGCGCTGGAGCAGATCACGAAATCTCCCGAGGCGGCGCTGATCAGTTATATCCCTCGTCGCGCCGCAGCAGCGGCCACGTCCGGCGTGGATCAAGGCGAAGAATTGGCAAAAGCCTTGGGAAAAGCCTTAGACATCCCTATGATTCGAACGTTGGTCAATCATTCTTCGGTGGCGCAAAAAACTTTACACGCCGCCGAACGGCAGGAAAACGCGAAACGGGCAATTTCCTTACCCCAACGTCATGCCGCTGCCGTACGCGGCAAAACCATCGTACTGGTCGACGACATTACGACCCTTGGCGCTACGCTGGGCGCGGCAACCGAATGCTTACTGGAAGCCGGTGCGGCGCAGGTTCTTGCTTGTACCGTTGCCATGACAGAAGATCCTTGAAACGAAACAAAAATCCGCAGTCGGTTACCCGAAATCCGCGGATTTTTTCGTTATATTTGCAATTATTCGGATTTGTCGCTCTTCTTGGCGGTCAATTTACTCAGAAGCATGACGCTCAGCACAAGAACGCCGATAACGATAAAAATACACAACATTCCCTGCCACATATAAGTCAGCGAACTTAAAAATCGTTGAAAGTCAACCGTATACATAACTGATTCTCCTTATCCAAAAAATGCCAGAATTAATCCGCCTGCGATCACGGAGGCGATTTGCCCGGAAACGTTAACGCCGATGGAATGCATGAGCAAAAAGTTTTGATTATCCTCCGCCAGACCCATTTTATGGACGACACGTCCGGACATGGGGAAAGCCGAAATGCCCGCAGCGCCGATCATGGGGTTTACTTTTTCCTTGAGGAACAAATTCAAAAATTTAGCGAACAGCACGCCGCCTACCGTATCGAAAATAAAAGCAAACAAACCGAGCGCCAAAATCAGCAGCGTTTCCCACCGTAGGAACGAAGTGGCTTCCATCTGGGACGCAATGGTCAGTCCCAAGAATATGGTCACCAGATTTGCCAACACTTTTTGTGCGGTTTCCGACAAAGAATCCAACACGCCGCACTCACGAATCAAGTTGCCGAACATCAAAAAGCCAACCAACGCGACCGATTTCGGTGCGACCAATCCGGCTACGATGGTAATGATGATCGGGAAAAGGATACGAGTTGTTTTGGAAATTTCTTTACCACGATAGGGCATACGAATCAGACGTTCTTTTTTGGTCGTCAGCAGTTTAATAATCGGCGGTTGAATGATGGGAACCAGCGCCATATAGGAATATGCCGCGACCATGATGGCGCTTAAATAATTGGAGCCGAGCTTCATCGCCACGACAATGGCGGTCGGACCGTCTGCCGCGCCGATCGTACCGATAGCTGCGGCGTCCGGCATTTCAAAGAACAGCGACGCTAAGCTCATGGTGATAAAAATACCGAACTGAGCAGCCGCGCCGAAAATCATCAATTTGGGGTTGGCAAGAACAGGACCGAAGTCGATCATCGCCCCGATACCGATAAACAGAATCAGCGGGAACAATTCATTGGCAATTCCTGCGTTAAACAAGGTGGTCAGCGGGCCCTCGTCCTCAAAGAGAATGGCACCGGTTTCCGGGTTTCGCAAGATATTGCCGGCGGCGTCGGTCAAAAATTCGCCCAGCGCACCGGAAAACGGGAGATTGACCAAAATCGTACCGAAACCAAGCGGCAAAAGCAGCGTCGGTTCCATTTCTTTTTTGATGGCGAGATAGATTAACAGACCGCCGATCAACCACATGACGATATATTTCCACCCGTTTGGATTGGTAAACAACCATGTGATACTTTCCGTTAAAATTTCCATGAGAACTCCTTTTTGTCACATCCGACCGCCGACATTTGATGTGCGCGTGTCGCACACTGATTTTTCCAAACGGTCATTTTATGTTTTCAACCCCTCAATTGTACCACAAAATCTGTCGTTTGTCAAGATTAAAACCAACGGTTTCGGAAATAAAACGTCTCATGCTCCCGCAATTCCGAAAAAATACTTGCATTATTTTAAATTTCATGGTATAATATACGCGGCGTTTAA
>CAZDOX010000027.1:0-2006 GCA_964507155.1 uncultured Lachnospiraceae bacterium | reverse complement strand
TTTGTGCGAACATTGAGTTGCCGCGTTTTGAGAATTTCGCATAGCGAAATTCTCCCATAGTCCCAAAAAATTTATGGTGCACTATACGCGGCGTTTAATTTGTGCGAACATTGAGTTGCCGCGTTTTGAGAATTTCGCATAGCGAAATTCTCCTTACGATGCGTTCTGTTTGCCGTTTTTTAATCATAGCGTTTGTCCCCGAACCCGGGAAATCAAATATAAAGGAGTATAATCAAATGAAAGCAGTTATTACTGTCACCGGAAAAGACACAGTTGGCATTATCGCCTCCGTTTCCGCCGTATGCGCCAAGGATGGCGTTAACATTTGCGAAATCACCCAAAGCGTGTTGAGCGAATATTTTGCCATGATCATGTTGGCGGAACTGGACGGTTTGACCGTCTCGTTCTCTGCGTTTGCCGATGAATTGTCCGCGCTTGGAAAAGAAAAAGGATTGGACATCCATACCATGCACGAAGACATCTTCAATACCATGCACCACATTTGATGGGCAAGAAAGGATTGGATTCATGCTCAATACGCAAGATATTTTAGAAACCATTAACATGATTCGCGAAGAAAATTTGGACATTCGCACGATTACCATGGGAATTTCCTTATACGATTGTATCAGTGAGGATGCAGATCGTCTTTGCCAACGTGTTTACGACAAAATTACCACCAAAGCAGAGCATTTGGTTCAAACCGGCGAGGATATTTCCAAGCAATACGGCGTTCCGATCGTGAACAAACGGGTCTCGATCACCCCCGCATCGCTCATCGGCGGGAATCTGTCGCCGGACGGTTTTTTAAAGCTGGCCCACACGCTGCAAAAGGCAGCGGAAAATATCGGGATCAACTTTATCGGCGGCTTTTCCGCGCTGGTTCACAAAGGATATACCGACAGCGCGCGTCATTTGATCTCCGTTATCCCTCAGGCGCTGGCGGAAACCGAATTGGTATGCTCGTCCGTCAACGTTGCCACCACCAAGGCGGGAATCAACATGGACGCTGTGGCGCAGATGGGACATGTCATTAAGCAATGCGCCGAGTTGACCGCAGATCGTGAGTGCATCGGTGCCGCCAAGTTGGTGGTATTCGCCAATGTTCCCGAGGACAATCCTTTCATGGCAGGTGCGTTTCACGGGGTCGGCGAACCGGAAACCGTGATTAACGTCGGTGTGTCCGGACCGGGCGTGGTATGCTCCGCCATCAAACGCGCCGGAGATTGTAACTTAACCGAGGTTGCCGAGGTCATCAAGAAAACGGCATTTAAAATTACGCGCGTCGGGCAGCTGGTTGCTTCCGAAGCAGCGCGAAGGCTCAACACGCCTTTCGGTATTGTCGATCTTTCTCTGGCGCCCACACCCGCCGTTGGCGATTCCGTGGCGCACATACTGGAAGAAATCGGTCTGGAATCTTGCGGCGCGCACGGCACCACGGCAACGCTTGCCATGTTGAACGACGCCGTCAAAAAAGGCGGCGTCATGGCGTCGTCGCACGTTGGGGGACTATCCGGCGCCTTTATCCCCGTATCGGAAGATGCCGGCATGATTGACGCGGTCGCCGGCGGTCATCTGTCGCTGGAAAAACTGGAAGCGATGACTGCAGTATGTTCGGTCGGCTTGGACATGATCGCCATTCCCGGCGATACACCGGACGACGTGATCAGCGGAATTATTGCCGATGAAATTTCGATCGGCGTAGCCAACACCAAGACAACTGCCGTTCGTCTGATTCCGGTCATTGGAAAAGGCGTGGGAGAACGTGTGAATTTCGGTGGTTTACTCGGATATGCGCCGATCATTCCGCTCAACCCCTGCTCCCCTGCCCGCTTTATTCGTCGCGGCGGACGGATTCCCGCGCCGATCCACAGCTTGAAAAACTAATCTGTCCGATCAGAAAGAAACGAGACATGAGCGTGAAAATTGAATGATTCAAAAAAAAGAATACCTATTTCACGCGTGAACGATTTGTGCCGCCGCTATGGCGGCGGAATGGAGATCAA
>CAZDOX010000026.1:4611-10198 GCA_964507155.1 uncultured Lachnospiraceae bacterium | reverse complement strand
AAGTTCTTGAAGAGGGGTTCGGGGAGGAACTTCTTTCAAGAAGTTCCTATCCCGTCGTTTTCTTTCGCGGGGGCGGAACCATCGTGGGACGCCGAAGTTTCCGCCCCCGCGCCCCCACCTCCTTGGCTGGGCGGTTGACGGTGGGTTGGTGGATAATTTTTGCACCGCCTTTGGTACAGCAGCCATTCTTTTTATTAAAAGTTCTTGAGGAGGGTGCGGGGAAAAACTTCTTTTAAGAAGTTTTTCTCTGCTTCTGCCGCCGCTGTTGTCAGCTGTCGCAAAACGCACGTAAGATACGCAAGCCGACTTCGCCGCTTTTTTCGGGGTGAAATTGACATCCGCTGATGTTTTCCCATGTGACGGCGGCGGTCATATCTATATAATAATTGGTGGTGGCAGCCAGCGCGTCGGCACAACCTGTGGCGAAAAATGAGTGAACAAAATAAACGCAATCGCCGTTTTGTACGGATTTTAAAATCCCGGATGCGGCAGGTTTGGTCAAAGTCAGAGAGTTCCACCCAATGTGGGGCACCTTGGCAAGCGGCGGCAGACGATCTGCCATGGGAACGACCGTGCCGGGTAATAACCCGAGACCGCGGTGCTCTCCAAATTCATAGCTCTTTTCAAACAGCAGCTGCATGCCAAGACAAATTCCCATGAACGGTTTTCCCATCGCTGCTTGTTCAATCAAAAATTGATCCAAACCATTCTCCTGCAGCTTGGCAGCCGCGTCACCAAAGGCGCCGACACCGGGGAGAATGATGTGGTCACAAGCAGCAAGAACCTTAGGATCTCCGGATACGATCGGATCCGCTTCGACGGCACGCAGGGAAGAGAGCAACGAAAATAAATTGCCGACGCCGTAGTCAACAACGCCAATGTGATTCATGATAATCTCCGTTCCGCCGCCATGGCGGCGGCATAAATATTTTGCATGGCAAAATCCGATTATAACAGTCCCTTGGTCGAGGGAATTTCATCTTCCGCCTCCGGGTCGATGGCTACCGCTTGCCGCAGCGCACGGGCTACCCCCTTAAACGTTCCCTCAATGATGTGGTGGGAGTTGCTGCCCGCCATCTGCCGAATGTGGAGCGTCATACGCCCTTGCCGCGCAAATGCAATGAAAAATTCTTCGCACAACTGGGTGTCAAACGTCCCGACTTTTTCCGTGGGAATATTCAGCGCAGCGTTCAACATGCCGCGTCCGGACAGATCCACGGCGCACAGAATCAGCGCTTCGTCCATAGGGAGAAGAATGTGCCCGTAGCGTGTCAAACCGCGCTTGTCTTCCAGGCATTGCGCAAAAGCGTCGCCAAGGCAAATGCCGATGTCTTCTACCGTGTGATGGTCGTCGACTTGAACGTCGCCGGCACACGTCAGCGTTAAATCAAATCTGCCGTGGCGTGCGAATAACGTCAGCATGTGGTCCAAAAAGCCACAGCCGCTGTCAATGTCGCTGTTGCCGCATCCGTCCAGATTCAGAGTCAAACGGATGTCGGTTTCGCCGGTTTTTCGCTGGATTCTTGCGCTTCGATTATTCATGGTTAGAATCCTCCTTTCGTTTTTCACTGCCTTGATGATGAGCCAGAATATCGGACACGGCATGCAGCAGCGCGTCCATTTCTTCGTCGGTTCCGACGGTAATGCGATTGTAGTCGGCAATCCTTGGCGCGGAAAAGTGACGAATCAAGATGCCGCGTTCCTTTAACGCGAGGTAGAGCGCCTCCCCGGAGATGTTCGGGTGCGCGGCAAACAAGAAGTTTGCGCTTGAATCGGTCAGGGTAAAATTCATCTCACGCAGCGCTTGCTTGACTCGCTCGCGCGTGGCAATGATCGTGCGGCAGTTTGCCATCGCCTCGTCGTTTCGGGCAAGCATGGCAAGACCCGCCGCGGCAGTCAGACGATTGACGTTATAGGGATTGGTGGAATACTTGACGATGTTTAAATCGGCAATCATTTCCGGGGCGGCAACGGCAAATCCCAAGCGGGCGCCTGCCAGCGAGCGCGATTTGGAAAACGTTCCGATGACCATCAAATTGGGATAGTCGGCCAGCAGCGGAACAGCACTTTGCGCGCCGAAATCCACATAGGCTTCGTCGATGATTACCGGGTGATCGGGATTGCATTGCAGAATTTCCTCAATTTGCCGCCTCGTCAGGGCAAGTCCCGTCGGCGCATTGGGATTGGCGATCACAATCGTCGCGTCCAGATGACAAAAATCACGGACTCGGATGGAAAAATCCGGCAGAAGCGGAATTTCGCGCGCGGGAATGTGGTGCAGGGCGGCAAATACGGAATAAAAGCCGTAACTGATCGCCGGGTAGGCGATCGGGTGCGTTTTGTCACAAAATGCCCAAAAGGCAAAATTCAGCGCTTCATCCGAGCCGTTGGTCATCAACACTTGCTCCGGAGCGACGCCGAGAACGGCGGCGGTGGCTGCGCTGAGGTTTGCCATGGTGGGGTCGGAATACAAGTTTAACATGCCGGCTTCCTTTGCCAGGGCGGCTGCCACGGCAGGGGGCGGAGGGAACGGAGATTCGTTGGTGTTTAATTTGATGTATTGACGATCACGCGGCTGTTCCCCCGGTACATAGGCGCTCAACGCGGCATGGCGTGAGGAGAAAAAGCGACTCATGACGGCTCTCCCTCCAATCGAATGGTCGCGCTGTTCGCGTGCGCATGCAGTCCCTCTTGGGTGGCAAAGTATGCGACATCATCGGCAACGCGGCGCAGCGCGTCTCGGGTGTAATAGCAAAACTGCGTCTTTTTGACAAAATCATCCACAGAGAGCGGACTGGAAAATTTAGCCGTACCGCCGGTCGGCAGGGTGTGATTGGGCCCGGCAAGATAGTCGCCCAGCGCTTCCGGGCAGTTGTGTCCGAGAAAGACGGAGCCTGCGTGGCGGACTTGCTCCAGCATGGCAAACGGATCTGCCACGCACAATTCCAAATGCTCCGGCGCCAATTCGTTGGCGATCTCAACGGCACCGGTTAAGGTGTCGGTGACGATAATTTTTCCGTTTTGTTCGATCGAAGTGCGCGCAATATCGCAGCGCGGCAAGAGAGGGAGCTGCTGTTCTATTTGATCGGCAACTTGTTTTGCCAGCGTGGCATCATCGGTGACCAGTACGGCGGTTGCCAGTTTATCGTGCTCGGCTTGCGAGAGCAGGTCGGCGGCAACGTAGCGCGGATTTGCCGTGCGATCGGCAACGACCATGATCTCGGACGGTCCGGCGATCATATCAATGGAAACCGTGCCGAACACTTGCTTTTTGGCTTCGGCAACGAACGCGTTGCCAGGCCCGACGATTTTATCCACCTTGGGCACGCTCTGCGTTCCGTAAGCCAGTGCGGCGACGGCTTGCGCACCGCCGATTTTATAGATTTTGGTCACGCCGGCAATGCGCGCCGCGGCAAGAATGACGGGGTTGACACTGCCGTCTTTTTGCGGCGGTGTGACCATGATGATCTCCTTACAACCCGCGATGGTTGCCGGTATGCTGTCCATCAAAACGGTGGACGGATATGCCGCGGTTCCCCCGGGGACGTACAAACCGACGCGATCCAGCGGGATGACTTTTTGTCCGACGGTGACGCCGTCTCGCTCGGAAAGCGAGAATCCTTGGCGAACTTGCCGACGATGGAAGGCGCGAATGTTGTCCGCCGATTGACGAAGAACGTCCAAAAATCGCGGATCCACCTGCTCGATGGCTGCGGCGATTTCTTGATCGGTGACCTCAAATGAGGAAAGGGAAACATGGTCGAAACGGCGGCAATAATCGAACAGCGCGTCATCACCGCGCGCCTTGACGTCGGCAAGAATGGCAGAGACGGTCTGCTCGACGCTGTTGATCGGATTGGTGCGAGATAAAATTTCGTCGCGAGATACCTCGGACATGTTCAAAATACGAATCATATGAATCTCCATTCCGCCGCCATGCGGCGGCACAATATCGCTACGCGTGAAACAGTTTTCTTGCCCGATTTTGCTTCATTGAACTTTCACGCTAATCTTCCTTTGCTTTTTTCGCTTTTCGCTTTTTTCACTTTTCACTTTGCAAATTTGCACCGTGGCACCTTTGTACCGCAAAACGATCACGGCGCAAGCTGTCGGCGCTGCTCCGCTTGCACGGCAAGTTTTGCGGTCATTTGGCGAATGGCGGCGTCTTTGAATTGATATGCGGATTTGTTTGCGATCAATCGTGCGCTGATCGGCAAAATGTTCTCCAGCACGGTTAATTGATTGGCTTTTAGCGTGTTTCCCGTTTCGACGATGTCGACAATGACGTCGGAAAGACCTAAAATGGGCGCCAATTCGATGGACCCGTTGAGGTGGATGATATCAATATCGCGGCAAAGACCGGCGTAGTGATTGCGGGCAATGCGCTCAAATTTTGTGGCGACGCGTAAGGTCCTTGTGGGATCGTCGCAAAACGACGTCGGCCCGGCAACTGCCATGCGACAAACGCCTACCTGCAAATCCAGCAATTCGTACACGTTGGGGCGATATTCCAGTAAAATATCTTTTCCCGCCACACCGACGTCGGCGGCGCCCCGTTCCACGTAAATGGCAACGTCACTGGGCTTCACCCAAAAAAAGCAGATTCCTTTTTCTTCATTGAGAAAAATCAGCTTTCGATTGTTCTCACGAATGGCAGGGCAATCATACCCCGCGTCTTCAAACATGCCGTAGACGTTCTCGCCCAAGCGACCTTTGGGCAGGGCAATGTTAAGTAGTTGCATTTCGTGACTCCTTTTCGCCTAATGTTTCTGTTTCTTCCCATTCTTCCAAGCGCATGACGCGCCCAAACGTCATTTTGTCCGGAACGGCGGTCGCGCAGCGCACGCGAACCCCTTGCGCGATCAGCGCTTGCACCGCGCGGTGCAGCAAGAGCGGAGAATCCGTTTCGCGATAGAGCAGCAGGATATCGATGTCCGAGCGGCGGTTTTCTTCGCACGGCAAATACTGCAGCAAGTCCGGATATACGGCAAAGCCGATTCCGTTGGCACGCCGTCCCATTTTTCTCATGAGATTATCGTACTGTCCGCCGGATAGTACGCGTTCGGGAATCCCGGGGACAAAGCCTTGAAACAGCAATCCGCTGTAATAGTTCATGCTGTTGATGACCGAAAAATCCAAGCGAAGGTGGGACGGTATGTCGGGTTCTTGGCGGAATAGATCATACAAACGTTTTAATTCGTCCGCTGCCGCTTGCATGGTGGAATTGACACAGAGCGCGTCCAGCTGCGGCAGGACGTTGGCAAACGGACCTTCGCATAAGAGCAGCGAGAGAACGGTTGCCGCGGCAAAATCGGACAGAGCACCCCGACGGGCGAGTGCGTGAACCGCGTCGGTGTTTTTTTGCCCGATCGCCTGCAAGACCGCGTCGCGCAGAGCCGGATCGTTGTCGACCGTTTCCAGCGCGCCTTGCAGTATGCCGATATGGGAAATATCCATGATGTAATCCGAACTCAACAGCGCCAAACTTTTGGCGGCAAGACAGAGTACCTCGCCTTTTTGGTAACGGTCGATCACGCCGAGACATTCCAACCCCACTTGCGGAATTTCACGCCACGTGTGCGTGAAA
>CAZDOX010000026.1:0-4511 GCA_964507155.1 uncultured Lachnospiraceae bacterium | reverse complement strand
GCGTGAAATCGGAAATGCGATATACGTTTTCATGATAGCAAACTTTGTGTAAATATTGCTCGGTGTCGCGAGAATTTTTGATGATGGAAAGAGTAACGTCCGGTTTGAGCGCCAAAAGCGACCCGTCGGTATCGGTAAACGTAATGGCATGCTTGGCAGTCAGAAATTCTTTATTGTGCGCATATAAATCGTATTCTTCAAACTTACTCATTTTAAACGCCGTGTAGCCGTATTGTTGATACAAGGTGCGCAAGCGCAAGGTGGCTTCTTCTTCTCGGCGCAAAACAGATGGATCGATCATCATAAGGGGACCTCCGTCTATCCCATTTAAAGGGGGAACTGTGGAATTTATCGCCTATATTTTAGCACTTTACCACGCTAAAGTCAATGGGCGAAACGACGTTTTTTGAAAACTTTTCTTTGGAGATTTCCACATTATTGACAAAAGATCGAAAAACTACGGTCGCTGCGGTGAAAAAATCGGCAAAAGAGCGCGGTGTTTTGCGTGCTATCTTCGATTCAATTCAATTTCAATCATGTTCTTGTATAATCAAGAACAGAAAAAGATGGGATGAGGTGCCATGGCGTTTCAAACGATATTTAAACGATACGAAATAAAATATATGTTGACTGCCGAGCAAAAGACGGCACTTTGCGCGGCGATGGCGCCGTATATGCAAATGGATCGCTATGGCAGGACGACCATCAGGAATATTTATTACGACACCGATACGTATCTTCTGATCCGACGATCTATCGAAAAGCCGACGTACAAAGAAAAGCTGCGCGTGCGGAGCTATGCGCAAGCCACGCCCGACAGCACCGTTTTTGTGGAGCTGAAGAAAAAATACGATGGCGTGGTTTACAAAAGGCGCGTTTCCATGTCGGAGGCGGAAGCCATGGCTTGGATCGGGCAGCGAACATATGGGGGAAAGCAAACACAGATTGTCAACGAGGTAGATTATTTTCTTGATTTTTACCGTCCGCTTCGCCCGGCGGTGTTTTTGACGTACGAGAGGGAAGCCTACTTTGAAGTGGGCGGCGGCGATTTTCGGGTGACCTTTGACGATACCGTCTTGGCGCGACAAGAGGACATATCGCTGAGCTCGGGCGTGTACGGAACGCCGCTGCTGCCGGACGGGATGATTCTGATGGAAATCAAATGCTCCGGAGGAATCCCTTTGTGGATGGCGCGCGTTTTGTCGGAACAACAAATTTTTAAAACGTCCTTTTCCAAGTACGGGACGGCATATCGAACCATGATTTTCCCGGGACTTTGACCATATTCGGGCAAAGGGAAAACAAGTCGAGGTTATAACCGCAGATGAAACTCAAGATGAAATGAAAACGAAAATGGAAACGAAAAAGGAGTACTAATGGTATGTTGAATCGAATCTTTCAGGGAGTATTTGACACCCAGACGACGCAAGTGATCGATGTGTCCGATTTTGTGTTGTGCTTGGTGGTCGCGTTGGCGCTGGGCGGCGTGCTGGCGTTCGCCTATATGTATCGGACGCGATATACGCAAAGTTTTGTCATGACGCTCGCGCTTTTGCCGGCGGTGGTTTGCATTGTGATCATGATGGTGAACGGCAATATCGGCACCGGCGTGGCGGTGGCGGGGGCGTTCGGTTTGGTTCGTTTCCGTTCCGCGCCGGGGTCTGCCAAAGAAATATGTGCGTTGTTTCTCGCCATGGGCACGGGGTTGATCGTCGGCATGGGGTATTTGGGGTACGCGGCGCTGTTTACCTTTTTGATGAGCGCAATGTTTATGCTGTATAACCGTGTGGATTTCGGAAAAGATAAAAAGGAAGAACGTTATCGGACCTTAACGATCACCATTCCGGAAAACTTAAATTATTCCGACGTGTTCGACGATATTTTTCATGCGTATACCGCGTCCTGCGATTTGGTTAAAGTGAAAACGACCAACATGGGCAGCTTGTTTCGCCTGACCTATCGCGTGGCGCTTTTGGATCGTGCCAAGGAAAAGGAAATGATCGATCAGCTTCGCTGCCGCAACGGAAATCTTGAAATTACGCTGTCGCAGCGGGAAGCGGAACACGGCGATCTTTAATTTTATAGAGTTTAATAGGGGGGAGTTTTTGTGAAAAAATTAATTTCGCTGATTTCTTTTTTGTTGGCGGCGGTCCTATGCGCCGCGCTGTTGTCCTCTTGCAACCAAAATCCCCGCGATCCGTGGGATGATCCGGGGCAGGAAGACAACCGCCCGGGGGATAGTACGCCAAGCGACCCCTCCACCCCGTCGACGGGGGACGATTCTTCGTCGTACGGCGAGGATTTGGAGGAACTTTCCGCCTACGCGGGGTATTTTGATGGCGATGTGGCAGAGATTACCCTCACTTGCGTGTCCGGGACCGAGGGATGCGCGGTGCTTGACGATAGCACCCATGTGCTGACCATCTCCGGAATCAAGGAAAATTCGGTGTACGCCGTTTCCGGTCAGCTGCGCGGCAGTATCGTGATTGACATCGACGACGCATACGAGCTGGATTTGGAGTTGCAGGGACTTTCGCTGGTCAGCGAGAAGACCAATCCGATCACCATCCTTGGCGGGGATCAGGTTTCTCTTACGGCAAAATCGGGGTATGACAATTATATCTACGATATTCGTTCCGCAGTGGACGAAAACGACGAGACAGCCGTCAAAGGAGCGATTTATTCCACCGTCGATTTGAAAATCGGCGGCAAAGGCTCGCTTTTTGTGGTGTCGGAGCACAATAACGGCATCCATTCCAAAGATGATTTGCAAGTGAAAAATCTGACCTTGCTGGTTTCTTGCGTGGATGATGCGTTAAAGGGAAACGACAGCGTTAAAATTACCGACGGAGTGACCACGCTCATCGCTACGGGCGGGGACGGAATCAAAACCAAAAACAGTGACCTTTCCAAAAAAGGAAAGCAGCGCGGCTCGGTGACCATCTCCGGCGGCACGCACACCATATACGCCGCTTGCGACGGCATTGACGCGGCATATAACGTTTGCATTGAAGAAGAATCAACGGCGCTGACGATTTATACGGATCGATATTCCAATTATTCGTCGGAAGTCACGGCGGTGGACGAGGATCGGTATTATATCCGTTTCACGGACAAAAACTATAACTATTCGGTGAAATATTATAACTCAGAAGATGATTACTGCTGGGTAAATGCGGAATATCACTCGGTTGTCTCCGGCGGGCGAAACAATTACTATTATTTCGCTTTTCCGAAAAAGAGCGGCTATGAGAGCATGCAGTTCTTTATCTATTCCTCGGACATGTCGCAAGGACAAGACGAGGAATATGTGGTGGCGTCCGATTACTTGGCGCCGCACGAGGGGTATGATACGTTTGCCTTAACCCGGCAAGGCAGCCGATTGAGCTATCAATGGACCAATTACACGACCTCCGTTCAAGAGGGTGGTTTTGGCGGAATGGGCGGCATGGGCGGTTTTGGCGGAATGAACGACGGAAATACCGATAAAGGCGATCACTCAACCAAAGGAATCAAGGCGGGAAACGAAGTTCTCATCAACGCCGGGACCATTTGGATTAAATCTTATGATGATGCCATTCATGCCAACAACGACGGCACGTTGGAAAACGGCGAAACACCGTTAGGAAATGTGACGGTTGGCGGCGGTGTCGTTACCGTCTACAGCAACGATGACGGAATCCATGCGGACGGGACGGTCCGGATTACCGGCGGAAAAATCTGCGTGACGGGCAGCTACGAGGGACTTGAGGGCGCGAATGTGTATATCTCGGGCGGCGAGGTGTCGGTGCTTGCGCAGGACGATGGAATCAACGGAACGGCTACCTCGGGAACGGCCATTGAAATCAGCGGCGGAATGGTTTATGTCTATTGCACGGGAGACGGTCTTGATTCCAACAGCCGTACGTCGTATCAAGGCATTGTATTTTCCGGCGGAAATACCGTGATTATCGCAAATTCGTCCAACAATTCCGCAATTGATACCGAGCAAGGATATCGCTACACCGGTGGAAGCGTCGTGGCGATCATGCCGTCCAGAGGCATGACGAGTGAAGTGACCCATTGCTCCGATTTTTCAAAAATCGGCAGTTCCAAGAATATTTCGCTGACCGAAGGAAGTTATCTGACGGTCGGAGAAGGGGATAAAATTATCTGCACGGTAAAAATGCCGTTGGATATGTCGGCGAAAGTCGTTTATCTGGGCAGCAAGTCTGTCACTTTGGCAAGCGCATCGAGCACTGCCACCACCTTGGATGATAACGGCGTGAATTGGAATTGAGTATCCGCCGGAAGTTAAGAAAAAAGGCGGCGTTAAGGACAGCGAATCACTGCCGAGGCGCCGCCAACGAAAATGTTGAAAGAATTTTGGAAAAGGGGTTGACAAACGAGAAACAATCTGGTATAATATATAAGCACCGATGGAGAGACGTTTGCGTGTTTGCAAAGAACGTGAGACGCGTCGCGATCGGGATCATAGCACGGGCACGGTTCGCCGGAATGGCGGAATTGGC
>CAZDOX010000025.1:0-10213 GCA_964507155.1 uncultured Lachnospiraceae bacterium | reverse complement strand
TATGGAGGGCGACGCCAACTACGCAATGTTGAAAGCGATTGAAAACGGCGCGTCGCTGTACTACATTCTTTCCTACAG
This sequence comes from uncultured Lachnospiraceae bacterium, assembly GCA_964507155.1. Classification (GTDB taxonomy): domain Bacteria; phylum Bacillota; class Clostridia; order Oscillospirales; family CAG-272; genus SIG644. Next base: position 10,135 of record CAZDOX010000025.1, on the reverse strand, counting down.
AAACACCGCAGAACTCAAAGAGTTCCCCACGCTGTCTCAGTATTACTCCGTCAACTACGCAATTTGGAAGGACGATCTGATTTCTCAGTATCAGGAACTGAACTCCCTGATGGCGGATCTTCAGACCAAGTTGATCGTCAATCACGAATTTTTGACCGGTACCCGTGTGCTGGACGCAGACGAATTGCTGGCTGAAATCGAATCTTCCAATGAAACGCGCAGCGAATTTGAAGCGCAATATGACGAGCAGCTTCGCTTGGATAAAATCAACGAAATCGCAGAGGCAAGAGCTGCGGCAAAAGACGGCGTTGTGATTATGAAAGACACGCTGGAACAGCTGCAAAAGGATGCGAAATCGATCGCTTCCTCTACGCAGAGCATCACCACTCAGCTGAAAAACTGCGCAACGTTGTATGCGCGTTATGAATCCGATTTGGCAGCGGGCAAAGAGCAGAGTGCCAACGCTACGTTGAAGACCTACCGCGTCCAGCTGGCTGCTGCCAGAAGAAACGCAGTGAACGGTATTTCGCTGGCGCTTGCCGCAGTGGACGTTCTGGAAGAAGTCTATGAATTGGCAGAGCGTGCCGATCGCGCGGTGGATTTGCTGACGGAAGTCGGCGCATCCGAGGCGCTGATCGAAGAGGCAAAATCTTGCGCTGAGCAGACGTTGAGCTACCTTGACGCGATTGAAGCTACCGCGGCAGAATGTCAAAGCTACATCGAAGACATCTACGCTGCTGCCGAAAACGGCGGTCTGAGCAGAGAAGTCTTGGATGAGTATTTGCAAGATGATGATGAGGAAGAAGAGGAAGAGGAAGTCGTTGAGGTTGTGGATAAATTCTTTGTCGACAACGGATATATTGTTGCCGTTACCTACGGAAACGACGACGGTACGCCTTACAAGACCTTTATTCTGAACTACAACAACTTTGCCGTGACCGTTACCTACCAGGTGAACGGCGAGGATCGAATTTACACCATCCCCGGCGGCGAGTATGTCTACATTTATCATGCAGGAAGTGAGGCGTAACACATGACCAATGATGTGAAATTGAATGTGGCTGTCCCTGCGAAGAAGGCAGCTCCAAAAAAGCGTAAAATCGCCTCTCTGGACCGCCGCAAGGCAAGAGCAGGTTGGCTGTTCGTTCTTCCGTTTGTGATCGGCTTTGTGCTGGTTTATCTTCCGATGGTGTACGACTCCATCGTCATGAGCTTTACCAAAGTCCATATCATTACCGGCGGCGGTTTTTACTTGGAGTATGTCGGATGGGAAAACTACATGGACGCCCTTTTTGAAGATACCGGCTTTGTCCAGACTTTGGTCAGCGGCTTGGCTCAAATGGCGTTTGAAATCCCCGCAATTTTGATTTTCTCGCTGTTTATGGCGGTGTTGCTGAACCAGAAAATGGTCGGCCGTGCCGCATTCCGCGCGATCTTCTTCCTCCCGGTCGTCTTGGCAACCGGTATCATGGAGAGCATCGACGCGCAAAACGTGTTGGACTCTTACATGGAATCGGGTTCCATCGACACCGGAGAAGGAACCAACACAGCGGCGGAAATTGTTTCCGCGATTGACTTGCAAGTGCTGTTTTCCAACATGAAGGTCGGTACGGAGCTGGTTGCCTACGTGGCGAAAGCCATCAACCAAATCTACGACATTGTCAACCGTTCCGGCGTTCAGATGTTGATCTTCTTGGCTGCCTTGCAATCGATTTCCCCCGCTATTTATGAGTCGTGTAAAATCGACGGCGCTACGTCGTGGGAGACGTTCTGGAAAATTACGTTCCCGATGATCAGTCCGATGATTTTGGTGAACGGTGTGTACACGATAATCGACTCGTTTACGACAGATTCCAATGCGGTGATGAGTTACGTTTCCAAAGTTTATACGGAAGCGGACGGACAGACGCTCAGCTCTGCCATGGCGTGGATGTATTTCCTAATTATCATGGCGATCGTGGCGATCATCGGCGGAATTTTCTCGGCGTATGTCTTCTATCAGAAGAAAGATATGTAAGGAAAGGAGGAAATTGATACAAATGAATGTTCAAAACACAAAACCTACGGTAAAAAGAGAGACTAAGAATAAGATTCGTGTCGATTTCGACAGAACCCCTCTGTTGGAACGATTGAAGGCAAAATTCTTGTCCACTTATTTCTTGACCAATGTCGTTTGGTATATTTTCCGCCTTTGCCTGCTGATCGGTATTGCTTACGTTGTGTTGTATCCGTTCTTTACGAAGATCGCTTCTTCGTTCATGGCACCGGAAGATTTTATCGACGTTACCGTTCGTTTGATTCCGAAAAATTTCACCTTGAAAACGTATAAAGCCGTGCTCTCCGAGCTTGGCTATTGGTCGGCTTTTCTGAACACGTTTATCTTGTCGTTTATCACGGCTGTGATTCAGATGCTGATCTGCAGCGCGATCGGCTACGGCTTTGCCAAGTTCCGCTTCAAGGGCAACAAGCTGCTTTTCATGCTGGTGATGCTGACGATGATTATTCCGCACGGAACGTTGCAGCTCTCTATGTTTATGAAGTTCCGCTACTTCGATATTTTCGGCATTTTCCAATTCCTTGCCGGAGGCGGTATTAAGATCTTCGGTCATACTTTCTTGGAGGGCGTGATTGATATTCGTCCCCAGAATGCGGAATTGCTGAAGATTTGGACAACCGGCGGCTTGAACTTGTGTAACACATATGCGCCGCTGATTGTCCTTTCCTTGACCGGATTGGCGTTTAAGAACGGTTTGTACATCTACATGCTCCGTCAGTTCTTCACGGGCGTGCCGGATGCTTTGGAGGAGTCGGCTTATTTGGACGGCGCGGGAACATTCCGCACGTTTGTGCAGATTATTCTGCCGTTGTCGGTTCCGATGATGATTACCGTCTTCTTGTTCGCATTCTGTTGGCAGTGGACGGACGACTTCTACACCACCATGTTCTTTACTTCGACAAAGACAAATTTGCTGGTCAAGATTGTCGGCATCCCCAGTTCGCTGGTGACGGATTACGAGGGACAAAACTTGTATTATTCCGCCATCCGGAATACGTGCGGTTTGGTGATTATCTTCCCGCTGGTCATTCTGTTCTTGTTCTGCCAGAACTTCTTGGTTCAGGGTATTGAACGTTCCGGTTTGACGGCAGATTGATGCCTCACCTGCGTGTACGGCTTCAATTTCTATAAGCAAAAGGCTTCTGCGCTACGGTGCGGAAGCCTTTTTATCCTGCGGATCACGGTCTGATTATCTATCCGATCGGAAAGGGAAGCGTGTCTTTTTTGAGCTGTTCGAGGGCGTCCCGCAGCTCGGCAAGCGTCATTTGCGCCGGCGTCGACGGCTCTGCCTCCGCACAGCTCTGCAGGATGAGCAGCAGCTCGCGTATCCGCCGCACCGTGTTGCGTGGTGCTGCCAGATTGAGCCACGGCGTGCGTTGTTCCCATAGATCCAGTTGCGCGCCGATAGTCGCCGCGTCGGGAACGGAGGGCGTGCGCGCCAACTCGTTGAGCAGTCGGTCGCAGCTCTGTCGCAAAAAACAGGAAAGTCCCAGCATGATCGCCACGGAGAGAAATAAAAGAATCAGAGTCACGGTTAAAGATCGCATGTGTCGACCTCCTTCCATGGGCGGCATGCTTTTCCGCGATGATCGGACGGAATTAAAATGACATGCCCTTGATCGTTGCACAGCAAACAATACAGTTCCTCGGGGCAAAATCCGCGTTTGCTGCATACATGATGCAGCCAAGTTCGGTCACGCCCCATGCGCGCCAACGTGCGATCGTGGATCATCCCATCGCAAATCAGCAAATGCATCATGCCCGGGTCTGCGACGTCTTTTCCGAGGTCTTGCGGCGTGGCGGGACGGTAGGCGGCTTTTGGAATCACCGATAATGCGCCGCTTTTTTCCAAAATGGCGTATTGAATTTCCGTGGGATCCGCGTATCCCTGCTGGCGCAGCGCGCTGAACAGCTCCTCCGGCGTCAGACGATTGTTGCGCAGCTCGTCGCGATCCACCATGCCTTGCGAAATTAAGAGCGCGGGCGTGTTTTTATCATGCCGACGCAGGGCGGGGATGCGCACGCGCAACACGGAAATAACAATTTCCAAACTGACCAGAGTTAAAATGGGGATGACGGCGTAAAGCAGGGGAATGTCGTGATTTTCCAGCGGCAAGGCTCCCAGTTCCGAAAGGAGCAGAGTGGTGATCAGTTCCGACATCTCCAGCTGTGCCAATTGACGCTTTCCCATCAGCCGCATGACCAATCCCAAAAACAAGTACAGCAGGACGGTGCGAAATAATAACGGCAACATACGCTTTCCTCCTATGCATAAAAAAAGAAAAAAGAAAAAAGAAAAAAGTAAAAAAGAGAAGAGAAAAAATAGGTTCTTCATAAAAAACGGTGTTTTGGTAAATCCGATCGGCAGCATTTATTTTTACAAGGTTCGGGCGTCGTTTGCAGCCGGCAGCTTGGCAAGGTACCGCCCTCACCCCCTGCCCCCTCTCCCGCACGCGGGCGAGGGGGTGTCCTTTGTTTTTCTTGTCAGGGGAGCACGCTCCCCTGACGACCCCACGCTGTTGCCGGGGAGGACAGCTGACTATTCTTTTTGCACAATCTACAAAAACGGAGCCGCCCAGCCAAGGAGGTGGGGGCACGGGGGGCGGGAACTTCGGCGTCTGAGATGGTCCCGCCCCCGAGAGCGAGGGGCGTCCTTAGTTTTACTTGTCAGGGGAGCACGCTCCCCTGACGACCCCACGGCGGTTGCCGGTAGGATGGCTGAATATTTTTGCACTGCCTTTGGAGCAGCAGACATCCTTTTTATAAAAAGTTCTTGAAGAGGGGTTCGGATTCCCGGCGTTCTCTTATCCTGCCGTCTTCCTGCGGGGGGCGGAACCATCTCAGACGCCGAAGTTTCCGCCCCCGCGCCCCCCACCTCCTTGGCTGGGCGGCAGCCGGTGGGATGGCTGAAATTTTTTGCGCTGCCTTTGGAACAGCAGCCATCCTATTTTCAAAAAGTTCTTGAAGAGGGGTTCGGGGAGGAACTTCTTTCAAGAAGTTCCTATCCCGCCGTTTCCCTGCGGGGGCAGAACCATCTCATACGCCGAAGTTTCCGCCCCCGCGCCCCCGCCTCCTTGGCTGGGCGGCAGCCGGTAGTTAGGCGATGTGCTGCCCTCACCCCCTGCCCCCTCTCCCGCACGCGGGCGAGGGGGTGTCCTTAGTTTTTCTTGTCAGGGGAGCTTGCTCCCCTGACGACCCCTCGGCGGTTGCCGGTAGGATGGCTGTATTTTTTCGCGCTGCCCGCGGAACAGCTGCCATCCTATTTTCAAAAAGTTCTTGAAGTGGGGTGTGGGGAGGAACTTCTTTCAAGAAGTTCCTCCCCGCTATTTGACGCCCCGCCGTTTTTTCGTCGTACAAGCCGCATAATCCACCCCGCCGGAGCGCAAACTAATGCCGCCCGATCGGTATTTTTGCTTGCGGGAGGGAAACGGTTGAATATTTTAATGCTGATTGACGCTTTAAACATCGGCGGCGCCGAAACCCACGTGGTGACCCTATCTCGTGCAATTGCACGACGCGGTGATCGCGTTATCGTGCTCTCGGGCGGCGGCTTGCTGGAGGAAGAACTGCAACGCGACGGGATCCTTTGCCTGCGCTTTCCCGCCGATATCAACACCTTTGTCGGTTTGCTGAAAAACGCTCGTTTTTTGGGCGAACTGACATGCCGCCGCTCGTTTGACGTTTTGCATGCCCATACCAGACGCACCGCGCTGCTGTTGCGCTTGTTGCCGCAGTGCCCGCCGCCTGCTCTACATCCGCCTCCTTGCTATCGCGCACGCGGATGGCAGCGTGCCCTATCGCCGCTGCGCGTTGTGACCGCGCATGCCAAGTTTTCGCCGCGCTATCGCCATCTTTCCTACTGGGGGGAATGTACCATCGCGGTGAGCGACGACATTCGCGATCATTTGCGTGCCGCGTTCGGTCAAAATACGCCCGAGCGAGCCATTCATGTGATTCCCAACGGGGTGGAACTCCCGATATCTCCCCCCTCGCGCCGACGCGATGATGAATTTTGCTTGGTATTTGCCAGCCGTCTGGACGATGATTGCAGTCTTGCCGCTCATCTGATTCTGCGATTGCTGCCCGCCCTTTCGCGCATGGTTGTCGCAAAAGGAAAACGGCTGCGCGTTGCCGTGCTCGGCGGCGGAAATTGCTTTGCGACGCTGCGCCGCGAGTGCGCCGAAATGTCAACAAAACTGCCCCATGTTACCCTGATCTTGCCCGGAGCGATGCGCGATCCGTCTCCCTATTATGCTCGGGCGCAGGTGTTTGTCGGCGTTTCTCGCGCGGCGCTGGAGGCTGCGGGGCAAGGTTGCCGCGTGATTTTGGCGGGAAACGAGGGGTATGGCGGCTGTTTGAATGCGGAAAATTTTGCCCACCATGCAAGAAGCAATTTCTGCGCCCGCGGGGCGGCACTTCCCAAGGAGGAGACGCTGCTTGCCGATTTGCGCCGCCTGCTGGACGAGGATGAAAATCAAGCTGCCGTTCGCACTCTTGCCGTGCAGAGATTGATCAGACAAACGCTGCACGTAGACCGAACGGCGGATCGGACCGTGCGGCTGTATGCGCGCGCCCTTGGAGAAAAGCGGCGTCTTCGCGTGCTTTGCCTTGGCTATTTCGGACGAGATAATCTGGGGGATCAAGCCATTTTGCGTATGGTGGCGCGGCGCTTTTCCGGCGCTTGCGCACCGTCGGATTTGGCAACGACGCCGTGGTATACCGCCCCGCGCGCAAAAGAGGAACAAGCGAGAATAGGAGCGGCGCCTCGAGGACACCGCGCCGGTATTTTTCGCGCCCGACGCACGATTCCCATGGGAAGAACCTCCTTTTTCCCACAGCGACATGCGCGATATGTTCCACGTTTTTTCGCTCGCGATGTCTTTGCACACCACGCAGCCGCCCCCGCGGCGATTCGAACTGCGACCGTTGTCCCGCCGTCGTTGACGGTTGGCGCTATCGCTACCTTGGCAAAAGAAAATGCCGACGGACGACGTTTGCACGAGGGATTGGATGTCACACCTTCATTTGCTCCGCTTGCTCTGCTTCGCGCGCTGTGTCGCGCCGACGCATTGCTGCTCGGCGGGGGAGAACTGTGGCAAAACGTCTCCGAACACGGCGCGCTTTCGCTGGGATATTATCTGCTCGTGCCGGCGGTGGCCATGGCGTGCGGCTGTCCGTTCACACTGCGCGCGGGGGGCGTCGGGTCGGTGCGCGGCAACCTTGCGCGTTGTGCGGTTGGGATCGTGGCACGGCGGGCGGCGGGCATTTCACTGCGGGACGCGGCGTCGGTCGATCGGCTGACTTTGTGCGGCGTTCCGCGAGAACGCATATCGCCTTGCCAAGACGGGGTGGTTGCATGGCAGGAACGCCACGCGTCGATGGCAGCGCCGCTGCCACGGCGACTGCAGCAGGGATATGTTTGCGTTTGCCCACGCGATGCTACCGCTGCCGAACAAGCACGCTTGATCGCCGCCGTTCGCGCGGAAGACCCGTCCCTGCCGCGGTTGTTTCTTGCTATCGGAGGCGAGGCGGATCTTGCGTGCTGCCGTGCTATGGCGAAGCAAGTCGGTGGCGCGGTGGTTTTGCCGCGTGACGAGAGATCGGCTGCGGCTCTGCTCTCTCAGGCGACCGCTGTTATTTCCATGCGGCTGCACGCGCTGGTTTTGGCAGGGAATCGACCGAGGTTGCAAGCTGTTCCGACGGCGACCACACAAGAAAAAATGCAAAGTTTCCCACAACTGATTCGCTGAATGTGCGCACGCTCTTGCTAAAATCAATCAAACGAAAATCGGCGCTCACCGCTTTTTACGATGGGTGCCGATTTTGCACGAATATGTTATGTCTCGCCTTGTTCCTCGTTGTTTTTGAGCACGCGGCGGGCGGCCGCCAGCAGCTGATCGCGTAACCAAGCCGGCTCGATAATCTTCACGTCGGCGTCGGCAATGAGCAGAGCCGCCAAAAATTTTTCCGCGTGATGAAATTCGCATAAGTACGTGCGCTCTTGCAGCTTTTTGACAATATAACGGTTCAGCTCCAAGGCGGATAGCTTGCTGCATAACTCAATGGTGGCGCTGTAGGGCAATTGCAATTGAAAAATTCCGTTTTCCGCGCCGTATACGGCGGGATCGTCGTACATGCCGGTGTCGACGGTGGCGAGCGCGTCGTTGGCTGCGGCGAAAACAATGGGAAGCGTGTAAGGCTCGGCGTAATAATATCCTTTGTGCTCCGCGCTGTAGACCAACGGAGCGCCCAGATTTTTGGCCAAATGATCCACATCGCGCTGCGCTTGGCGGTGAGAAATGCCAAATCTTTCGGCAAGACGAACGGCGTTCGGATAGCCGTGCTCGGTGATTTTGGTGTGAAACCATTGAATACGAAGATTGACGTTCATACACGTACTTCCTTTCCTTTTTACTGTTTGTGCGCCTGCGCCGATTAGCTCTTGACGGACGGATCTCCCGAATCGGCAAAGGCGGCGGGCGAGGGGAGAACAAAGTGAGGAACTTCCCCTAAAAACGTGGGAATCAGCGCGTGCAGCGCATGGATGCCGAGCGCCAAGGCGACCAAAAATGACGATACCGTCCCGGCGGCGTAAATGCCTTTCCAAACGGTGAGCAACCCCGGCAGACCGTAGCTGATGCCGAATACGGCAGTAAGGGCGGAAAAAAGATTGCGGCGGCGCAGCACCGCGTCGGAAAAGGTGAAACGCACGGAGCTGTTGAGGTACAAAGCGCACAAGCACAGCGCCAATTGGGCATAAATCTTAACGGGACTGTTCATAGGCGTGTCCCAATCAAAGTAATCGGAAGCAACGCACAACATGCACCAAGCGACGGTGGCTATGTGCAAGTAAGACGCGAGGGAGAAAGGCGCGCGAGGGAGGTACGGAAGAAGAAAGGCAAACGCTGCTGTGACGGCAGTGAGAACACGAAGCAGATAAAAGGCGGAGAGATCTTGCCCCATGGTGAAAAAGTCGACGGCGGCGACAATGAGAAAAGCAACGGCGCAGCCAAGGTCGATCCCTTTTTCGACCGGGGTACGAACGCGAGAGGGCGCAGGTTGCAGACAAGGGGACGGCCCGTCGGTATCATCTGTGCGTCGGTCAGCTTTTTTGGGCGGTTTTGGCGGCGCGGGGGAGCGAAGCCACACAAGGATGGCGGCGGCAAGGGCGAGCAGCAAAGGCGCTCCATATAATAAGGAAGAAATCAGAGACGAGCGAAAGTACCCGATCTCACCGTCAAAATCGATCAGATAGGCAGCGGTGCGACAAGCGGACAGCAGCACCAGCGCAGCCAGAAGAAATATGGCGATTTTTGCGGCGGTGCGAGACGACATTTTCATAGGAAATCTCCTTTCCGGCGTTTGCGCCGATCACACCATTATTATACAACCGAAATGTGAACATAGTTTGAACAGAGACAATTTTTACACGCGCGGACGAAAAAGAATGTGACGCCCAGCCAAGGAGGAGGGGGGTCGGGGGAGGAAGTTCTTTTAAGAAGTTCCTCCCCGCTGTTCGGATCTTGTAAAAGTAAATACTTCCGATCGGATTTGCTCAAACGCCATTTTTTATGAAGAACCTTATTTTTTGAATTTGTGCAAAACGGCGAAAAATATTAAAAAGATACGCAAATATTCTACGTCAAATTCGGAACAAAAATGCGAAAAAAGTATTGCAAAATCACCGATTATCATGTATAATAGTGAGGCTTGATGTGCGATGAAGCGAGAGGTTGCCGCCGAGGGCGGGGAATTTTCGTGGAGTATGTCCGTTGATCGGGCGGCAGATCATTGGTAGACCCCATCCGGGACGGATTTATCCGTGGGATGGCACGTTGGTTTACTTTGCTTCTTATGGCGGAAACTGCGCAGGTGCTTGGCGCATGATTCCGCTTTTCATGGGAGAAAAAAGAAACACACGGGTGAGTGTCTAAGGGTTTGCCCCATTTTAAAACGCGGTGCCGCCGTGACGCGTCGTGCGTCGGCGGGCCGGGCAAATCTAAAAAGGAGGCAAAAAGAATGGCAGTAAAGGAAAAGATCAGAGTCAGATTGAAGAGCTACGACCATAAGCTCATTGAT
>CAZDOX010000024.1:0-10230 GCA_964507155.1 uncultured Lachnospiraceae bacterium | reverse complement strand
GATCGTTGCCGCGCTGATCGTCATGAAAAAGGCATTTTGCCGCTCTCCCGCGCTCGCGGAATATCCCCGCAACATCGCGAAAATCTTTCGTCTCGGATTGCCGAACATTTTGATGCAGTCCGCCTACACTTTTTACATTTTCGGTCTGAATCTCATTCTTGCCACCTTTTCGGATGATGCGGTGACGGTGCTCGGACTATACTACAAGTGGCAAACGTTCTTTTTTATTCCGCTGGGCGCCATGCAAACTTGTATCGTTCCCGTGATCAGTTTCAATTACGCCGCAAGAAACATCGAGCGCTGCAAAAAAACGCTGAACCTTTCCATTCTGTTCGGCTTTGTTTTCATGTTTTTCGGGACGCTTTGCTTCAACTTGATCCCGGAACCGATGTTGCGCTTTTTCTCCTCGGAAGAAGCGGTCATCGACATCGGGGTGACGGCATTTCGGATCATTGGATGGAGTTTTATTCCGCTGGTAACCTCGCTGACCTATCCCGTCTTGTTCCAAGCCGTGGGAAAAAGTTTGAAAAGTTCGCTGTTGACGATCATCCGCACCGTCGTTTTGTTTGTCCCGTTGGGGTACTTGTTTTCGCGAGTCGGATTAAACTATTTCTGGTTAACCTATCCCGTCACGGACACGCTGACCACGCTGGTCGGGTGGATTCTTTGTCGTCGCTTCTTTCAAGAGGCTTATGCCGAGAGCATGCTTGAGATGGCAAACGCCGAACAACCCGTTGCGCTCATGGCGTCGCACCCCGGCGTGATCATTACCATCGCCCGAGAACACGGCTCATCCGGAAAGCAGATCGGTAAGCTTTTGGCCAAAGAACTCGGTATTCCGTTTTATTACAAAGAAATGACCGCGCTCGCAGCCAAAGAAAGCGGCCTTAGCCGGCGCTTTATTTCCGACATGAACAAAAATGCGCCGAAGCGACTACATGATCTGTATCTTTCCGGGCGCGTCGTACGTCACGCCATTGAAGCGCAGAATCAGATTATTCAGCGAATTGCGGACAACGGCAGTTGTGTGATTGTCGGCAGAGCTGCCGATTTTGTCCTGCGTGAGCGCGCGGATGTCGTTCGTCTGTTTATTCACGCACCGATGGAATGTCGAATCCGGCGCGTGATGGAAATTTACGGCGATTCGCCAACGGAGGCCGCGCAAAACATCAAACATTCCGACAGAGCCAGAGCCGCGTACTACAAAAACATATCGGGATTGTCGTGGGGACTTTCGGAAAATTATGATTTGGTGATTGATTCTTCCTCCGGTCTCGATTCCTCCGTCATGCAGATTTTGGACTATATCGGAAGCAGAGGATTTTTTCCCGAAAAGTCGGACGCCCCGCCGTCCGCCAAGGCATAGCCATTGACCCATATATAAAAAAAGTCATCATCACAGCGCCAACGGTGCCATGATCATGACTTTTTTGTTTTGTTGCGTTTTATTACTTTTTTGCTTTATTGCGCCAATTCATCCAACTTGGCGCGCAGAGCGATCATATCGCGCAACATATCTTCTTTCTTTGCCGGATCGCGAAGAAGCGCCGCCGGATGATACACCGCCGTCATCCATACGCCACCCTTGTAAAACCAGTGCCCATGTTCCCGTGTGATTCGAAAGTCCGGTTTGATTAAACGCATGGCGGCAATGCGCCCCAAACAAACCAAAACCTTGGGGCGAATCAGTTGAAATTGCTCGCGCAAATACCCGATACAAGCCTCTTCTTCCTCTTGTTCGGGATCGCGGTTGTGCGGCGGGCGGCACTTTAAGATATTCGCGATATAAACATCCTCGCGACGAATATCCACAGCAAACAAAAACTTATCCAGCAACTGCCCGGCAAGACCGACAAACGGAATCCCCGTTCGATCCTCTTGTTCTCCGGGCGCTTCCCCCACAAACATCAGTGTGGCTTGCCGATTGCCGACGCCAAAGACCGTGTTGGTTTTGCCGCTGCCCAGCGGGCAAGCGCGACACGCCGTGCAGCGTGCTTCCAAATCATGCCACAGCGCCTGATTTTCTTGGTCTGTGTCTTGTTGCGTCCAATCTTCCATGCCCCTCTCCTTGTACGATCACATCGCGTATGCCTTAAAGTCTTAAAACCGATCCACGGGATACAAGATTTTCAACTGATTGATTTTGGAACGATACGCAGCCTGCTGTTTCTCTGCCGTCAAGCGACGAATCAACTCCTCCCTCACATCGGAGAAAGAAAGCGGTTTTGCCTCATGCTGTGCGTCCAAACGAATGAGGTGGTAACCGAATTGCGTTTTGATCGGTCCGCGCAGCTCACCCACTTGCATGGAGAAACAAGCTTCATCAAATTCCGGCACCATTTGCCCGCGACCGAATTCGCCCAGACTTCCGCCGTTTTTCGCGGACGGACAGCTGCTGTGCGCTGCCGCTGCATCAGAAAAGGAAATTTCGCCGCCACGAATTTTCGCCAACAAATCGTTTGCCGTCTCTTCGCTGTCCACCAAGATATGGCTTGCGCTGACCGTCGGTTGACCGGCGAACATGGCGGGGTTTGCTTCGTAATGAGCCTTCGCCTCATCTGCTGTAACGCGGACCGCGGAAACTGCTTTTTCGATGGCATAATTGACCAGCAGTTCCTCTTTGACGCGATTCAATTGTTCCCTGAACGCCGCCTCGCGCTCATAAAGATTTCTCTGTGCGTCCAAAAGCAAAAGATTTTGATTGATCAGCTGCTCCAAGACAGCCTCATACCCTTGCTGAGAGCGATATGCTTCTCCTTGCTGCCCCATGGCTGCAATCATATTCTCCACATCTTGCCGGGTGATCTGTTTTCCGTTCACCGACGCCAATACTTTTTCGTTTTCCATATTGTTTTTCCTTTTCTTTTTCTTTGATTCCATTTGATCTTTGAACTTTGATCCGACAAAAGAATTATATCATATGAAACGGAGGCTGTCAAGTTTTAAAGAGTAAATTTTTTCATTCGGCAATATTAAGGGAATTTTTAAGTTCCTCCCACGTTACGGAAAACGGAGGCAATCCGGATGGAACAATCGTATAATTCGGTAAGGTATTTGGTATGTTTTTCATGACCACCTTTTGGTTTTACCTAAAAAATAAGACAGCAGTTCGACGTCGGACAAGACTGCTGTCCCATTTGATCTCGGGGACTGCACAATTACACAACTACACAATCACACCCCGTATTTTTTTTTGATTCGCTCCATTTTTTTCCCAAACGGTTTGGCGCACAACAGCAAAAAAATGACGTTGGAGACACAATACAGTACCGTATACGGCAACGCGGTGAGCAATGCCGCCATATACAAAGCAAGCGAAAAACCATCCCCGGAAATTGTGGTCCAGATATCCATGACAGCCGAAAACGCCACCCCGGATATGATGGCATACAACACAAGGAACACCCGACTTTTTTTCAACAGCGGAGCCAATATTCCCGAAAAAAGTCCGATCATCCCCCATGCAAACATCTGAAACGCCGTCCAAGGACCTTGTGCAAAGAAAAAGTTGGAAATCAGCGCGGACAGTGCGCCGACCAAAAATGCCGCCTCGCCGCCCAGATACATTCCGGTGATGGTGGTCATGGCGGTAATCGGCTTAAAAAAAGGAATAAATCGCCCAACGACCGATAGGGCAACCATAACGGCGACAATCACCTGACGGCGAACGCCGACCACGCGCCGCTCAAACCCGCAAAGGAAAAGCAGCAACGATCCGCACAAAACCGCCAAACTGACGATCATATGATACTGTTGATCCAACAAGCAAACGCCTGCGGCAATGATAGCGGGAATCAAGACAAACGGAAGCAAATAGCGCAGGGCACTGCGAAGACGCGCATGGCGAATCACCATCATAAGTGAGACACCTTCTTCCCATTGAGGCGACAAAGAGCCACAACATCCTCGACGGTAACCGCTCCGTCAAACCATTCACGCGTCATGCGCGCCGCGGCTGTCGTGTAAAATGTATTTTCGGCAAAGAAAACGGAGGACGGTGCCACGGACGTGATTTCTCCGTGAAAAAACATCGCGCAGCGATCGGCGCACCGTGCGGCAAATTCAATATCATGCGTCACGGTAATCACGGTGATTCCGCTTTGCGTTAACGCGCGAATCACCCGAAGAACCCCTGCCTTGGCAAAAGAATCCAGTCCTTTTGTCGGCTCGTCCAGCAGCAAAATCCTCGGTTCCGCCGCAAGTACGCGGGTCAGCGCGACCAGCTGTTGCTCCCCGCCGCTAAGATCGTACGGGTGACGATCATACAAATGTTCCAGCGAGCAGGGCAGCTTTGCCGCCGCCTTTTCGCAACCGATCAATTCCTCCCGAACGGTATCTCGCATAAAAACAGTTTGCACATCTTGCGGCAAGGTCGCGATACCGCTCAGGTTCGCTTCTTGCTGCCGCCATTTGTGATACGGTTTTCCAAAGAGAGTCAAGCGGCCGCTGTAACAGCGTAACGTCCCCGCCAAAACGCCGAGCAAAGTTGTCTTCCCCGCCCCGTTTCCGCCGAGAATACAAAACGATTCTCCCTCACGAACGGCAAGCGACAAGCCGCGCAACACGTCCGGTGCATTTCGATCATACCGAAAATATGCGTCTTGAACTTTCAAAATTTCCTTTCGTTCGGGCGCATGGACGGAAGGCTTGTCTATGGAACGAATGTCATGTTCATAGTTTGATTCAATATAATCTTTGCCCTCTCGTTCGCTCAACGGTGCCGGACCGGACGCAGCGTCCGACTCCAAGGCGCGATATACTCGCGTCGCCGAGGGCAGCGCTTCCAGCAGCGGCGAATCACAAGGCAGCGACACGGACAGCTTGCTCGGAACGGTATCGGCAATCAATTTTCCCCCGTCCATCACCAAGACCCGATCGCAAAGCTGCATCAGCTCTTCCATCCGGTGCTCGGCGATGACAATGGTCAGCGAGAGTTCTCTGTTTAACTTCTGCAGCGTTCGGACAAAATTGGACGCGGCAATCGGATCCAGTTGCGCGGTCGGCTCATCCAGCAAGAGCAATTTCGGTTGCATCGCCATGACGGACGCCAGATTGATCAACTGTTTTTGACCGCCCGAGAGCGAATCCACCGTGCGATCAAACCAAGGTTCAATTCCGAAATAGTTTGCCATTTCCGCCACTCGGCGGCAAATCGCATCGCGGGAATATCCCATATTTTCCAATCCGAACGCCAACTCGTGCCAGACTTTATCCGTCACCAGCTGCATGTCCGGATGTTGCATGACATAGCCGATCTCACAGCTTGCCGTTCGCGCGTCCAACGCGTCGCGCCGCTGACCGCGATACCATATTTCCCCGCTTTGCTGCCCTTTTGGCGCCAGCTCACGCTTCAGCAAGCGCATCAGCGTGGATTTTCCGCTTCCCGTCGCACCGCAAAGCAACACAAATTCCCCCGATTGAATCGACAAATCCACATGACGGACCGCCGCGGACTTCTCCCCCGGGTAAAGGAAACTCAAATCTTTGAGCGTAAGTATTTCCATCGTATGTTCCCCCCTATCTCCAGCACGGTCGGTATGCAAACCAAAATGGTATAACAAATGTAAGCCGTCATCGCCAAAGGACCATGATCCGGCAAGGAAATCGACGGGTACCATGTGATCCGCAGCGCGCCGCGACACCCTGCCGCCACGGTCATGCCAAACAGCAAACATTCCGTCACAAGCAGCAGATAATCCTCCCGACGCATGCGAAACAGATGATAATTGGTTCGACGTGCAACGCCGTAGCCTCTGGCTGCCATACTGTCTGCGGTAATGATTCCGTTTTCCAGCGCCCAAGTTGTCATCACGGAACCGGTCCGAAGCGCCGATTGAATTTTGTCTATGACACTGTTTTCGCGATAGGCGCCCAGTTGTCTTTGGGTGACTTGCACCTTGTTTGCTTGTCGTCCAAACAAAGGAATATAGCGCAAAGCCATCGATACGATCAACGCGATTCTCGGCGAAAGACGAGACGTCAGGTACAAAAGTCGATCGGTCGTCATCATCTGCGACAAACTGCGACACCAGTACAGAACGGAAACGAGCATACCGGCGGCAACCGCGCCGTAGAGCAGTGCCTCCAGCGTGATGTTATTGCGGTTGACGACCAGCAATATGGTTTCGCCGTTGTGTTGAAATAAAGCATTGATCAAAACCATGCCGCAAAAAGCGAGAAACAGCAGCGCATGTGAACGAAGATTTCGCCTACCGTTGCGTACAAACCACAAAAGCAGGGCGCCGATCCACGAAGAAAGGACCAAATACGGATGAACAAATACGGTTATCGTCAAGCTAACAAATAAAAAATATAAGAATTGCGGTAACGGATGATAATCAGCAAAGCTTCGCACAAAAGTACCTCCACCAAGGGATTCGCGTTATTGAGCAGGAGTCGGCGTCACGTCTTTTCCCAAATTACACGTGTAAGCAAATTCAATTCGATCTCCCGGTGAGAGAACATAGTTCCCGCAACCGACGGACGGAGATATTTCGTTGACAAAATAGACCCAACCGGACAGGTCACCGAAATCGTATTCGCTCAAATCGTTAATGGAAGAAATATACGCCAGCTTGCTCGACGCAGCCGTAACTCCCGTATGAACCACACGCAAGTGATACGTAGCCGCCGCTTGCGTCAAAATGTCAAAAACGGTTTCCCCCTCGCTAATCGGGATCGTCGTCTCTTCCAAAATCACACCGTCGGCGGGCAAATGCTCGGTACCCGGTTCCCCTGCCACGGTATGGCAGCAAATGGTTAGCGTGACGCTTCCGATGACGTCGTCTTTTTCCGACGCGTGATAATACTGCTCCGGGGTTTGAATATCAATCAACCATACGGCAAGCAGCGCCAGTGCTGCCAGCAACGCCACCGACAGATAATGTTTTGCGCCGCGTTTTCCTCGCATCAACAAAACGAAGCACGCAAGCAACGCAACGACGAGAACGACAAGAACGATGATATTTTTCACGCCCATTTGTGAAAAGTCCAACAAAATCGTTCCGTCGTCGATCTCATCGGGGGCGGTAAGATCCGATCGATCGGCGCCGCTTACGGGATCGATGGTATAAAACGGCGCACGCCCGCCGGCAGCCCGTTCCATCGCCACGGCAGCGCACAAGACTTGTATGGTAGCCGTTGTGTTCTCATCGCCGCCAAGGACATGCGAAAAGCTGCCCGAATCCAGCCGATACCGCAAAATACCATCCATCAGCGTATGATGGTTTTTCACGAACCGAGCGTCGTCTGCCGGCAAATCCCACGCGCACAGCGCAAGGATCACCTGCGCACCGCTCTCGGGGCACGCCGTGCCGTAACTGTAAAAATCCCCGTTTTCCGTCTGGGCGGCGGACAAAAAATCCCACGCGCGCTCGGCGGCGCTTGCCACGGCGGGGTTATCTCGATACGGTGCCAGAGCTTGCAGCGTCATGGCGGTCACATCCACATCGGAGGCGGCGTCATGACCTGCCAGCGACCATCCGCCGTCCTCCGCTTGCGCTTGTAACAGATATGTCAAAATAGTCGATTCATCCATGGAAAAACTCATTCCGTTATGCACCAGATGCAAGCCGTAGACGTAATTCATATGTCCGAGCGTGCCGATCAGAATAGAAGAAACGTAGGAAAGGTAGCGATCTCCCCCGCCGGTTGCCAGCAGAGCCAACGCATAGCGCTGACAAACGACCGCATTGTCTTCTCCCCCTTGTCGATCCCGCAAAAATATCTGCAGGGCGCGAGAATACGCGTCCAACGACAAAGTGCTGTCGCGTTGGTGCAACGCAATGGCGTACCACTCGCCGCCGACACCAACCAAATCGGGCAAGACAGAATTTGCCCATTCTTGCAAATCTTTAACGCCCGCGATCGCCACTTGCGCCGCCAAAATATCGTCCGCCACAGAAGTTGCCACCGCGGCGACATCGTTTTTTTCTTGATTTTCTTGCCACTCTTGTCTCTCTTGTCTCTCTTGCCTTTCTTGCGACGCCTCGGCATAAAGTGGCAAACAAGTAATCAAGCAGAGCACCGCTATGACCAAAAGGCAAATCATTCCGGTCCATCGAAAGATATTTCGTTCACTTTTCACTTTTTCTTTACACCTCCACGGCGGTTGACCACATTATGTTATAAATCTTTGAGAACTATAGGAGAATTTCGCTTCGCGAAATTCTCAAAACGCGGCTATACTTTGTTCGCACAAAACAAGGGGGAACCTATCAAGTCCCCCGCACGAATGATGGATTCGATTTTTCGGTTATATCGTTTTTCAACTTTCATCTTTTAATTTTTAGTCGTCGTATTTTTGCTCTTTCACGCGACGATCCATATCCCGATCGGCTGCTTTTTTGGCAGCGTCATCGCGTTTATCGTACAGCTTTTTCCCGCGACACAATCCCAGCTTGACTTTCACTCTGGACCCTTTAAAATACAATTGCAGCGGGACCAGGGTGTACCCCTTTTGGCTGACCAATCCGTAAAGCTTGAGAATTTCTTTTTTGTGCATCAAAAGTTTTTTCGGTCGAAGCGGATCCCGATTGAACTGATTTCCCTGCTCGTAGGGACTGATGTGCATTTGATACGCAAACAGTTCGCCTTGATCAATGGTACAAAACGCATCTTTCAAATTCACCGCGCCGGCTCGAATACTTTTCACCTCGGTGCCGAACAGTTCAATTCCCGTTTCATATGTCTCTTCGATAAAATATTCATGCGTGGCTTTTTTATTTTGAGCAATTACGGGAGATGACGACCCTTTGTTCTTTTCCATGTGTTGTGCTATCCCCTATATATCTTTTATCTTACGATCATTTTGTCATTCTGCCATCTTTATGGCATGATTTCGGCAGCGCTATTTGGTCGTCTCGCTATAGTATACCGTATCGTCGGGAAACGCCAACCCCAGCTTTTCTCTGGCAATACGGACAATATCGTCATAATCGACCGCCGAGTTGAGCCGATGCGTCAGTTCGTCCAACCGTTCTTCATACTGCGCTTTTTGCTGCTGCAAATTCTCCCTCTCACGTGACAATTCCGAATACGTGACCAATTTGGTAATAAAGACTCCGACGCTGACAAACAGAATCAAGAGCATGCAAACGCGCAGCAGCCAATTTATCGTATGTTTTGAAGCTTTCATCCGTTGTCCAATTCCTTTCCTTTTTCGTTTTCCGCATGATTTTTGCTTTTTTGTTCTTTTTGAATCATTTTGATTGAACATGCGAGGTCCCGGCATAAAAGACATGCTTCCCATCCGGTGTCGGATGGCTCCGAGGTAACATAGTCCCCTCGTCGGTTTGCTTTTTTACTTTTCTTCTTTGCCTCTTTCTTTTCCTCCGATCAGCCAATGCGCGGCATCGCCGTGTGAGAGCGGCGCGAATCGGCGCAGTGCGCTGCCAGAAGAAACGACCGAGCCGCAAAGGAAAGTAAGCAAGGAGCGCCATAATCCAGCAAAAAATCGCACGCAGCAAAACATACGCACATTCTATGCCGACAAGCCATCGTGGTGCCAGCGTGACAAGGCAGGCAAAAAAGCCGCCAAGCAAACAAGCCGGCGCACTGAAACGAAACGCACCGTCATTCGTTGCGTACAAAATCAATAACAAAAGCGTTGCCGCAACAAGGCAAAAGACAACGTCCGCAAAAAAACGCAGTACCGCTTGAACGACGCGTGAGGCGCCAAAAAAACGATGGCGCAAAGAGAACCTCGGCGTTCGTTCCCTCGCGAAAAAACGCAACCTATCGGGAACTTTCACGCGATTCGCCACGGCTTGCGGAACGCGATGCAGGTTGGAGCACGACAAGACGATCGGGAGCTGCACCAATTCGTAAAAGAAAGCTAAAGCAACGCCGCCGATAAAGCAACAGATCAGCATCTCGGCGAGCGCCAATTGCGACACTTCCATCGCGCGTCTTCCGACTAACGGAACAAACGCCCGAACCAGCCGCGCGTCACTTGTTTGCCGGTTGGGTCAAAATAATAAATGCAATCAACATGACCGTCGACGCTGACGTGTCCTTCTTTCGCATCCAGAATATTCACCCGCAATCCGGAACCCTCGATGCTCATATTTCCGTCGACGGTTGCCAAAACAACCGCGTTTTCATCAAAGCTCAACACCTCGGTCATGCCGCGAATCTCCACATGGGTCCGCTCGCTGACCTGGAACGCATGGACATCTTTGCCATCGGTTGAATGATCTTGTGTGTTCATAACAGTCCTCCCGCATACAT
>CAZDOX010000023.1:0-10617 GCA_964507155.1 uncultured Lachnospiraceae bacterium | reverse complement strand
AGGACGGGAGACCCGTGATACCACCTTTTTTTGCCGTAGTCTCGCGACTACCGCCTTTGTGAGTTCGTAACTCTGCCGCATGGTAACGGGCGGCGAACCGTTGTCGCCTACACACGAAAAACGCTTCGGGACAAAGCTCCGGGAGGTATTCGCCGCCACCGCTGCTGCGCCTCTCACCTGCCGGCTGCTCTCTGTGTTAGGGGGACGGTTACTTTTTCCCATCATCGCTGTCTGATAGATATATTATAGTAGAAAAACTCCCGTTTGTCAACACTTTTTTATAAATATTTTGTTTTTTGCTTTCTTGTGCGTGAACACTCATCGCAAAGACTTGACAGACGCAGAAAAATCTGCTACAATAAAGGTAAGTTTTCTCGCGCTTTCGTGTGTTCGAGAGGCTATTCGGTGGGAAGACGGTCTGCACTCGGACAGCGCTTTCCCTCACACAACAATACTTGTTGCCGCATGGCGGCGGAATGGAGATTTTTATGATTCGCAACAACCTATTCAAATGCTTGGTCACTTTGCTCGGCTTATGCTTGCTTGCCGCGGCGTTGGGTTCCTGCGCGTCGAACGATGCGCCGCTGTTCTCGGAACTGGATTTCGGTGCGGTGAACGCCGACGACGCCACGGAAACCGAGACGGTGACCGATTACGTCAAAATTACGGTAGCGAATTACGGCGATATCATCATCCGTTTGTATCCGAATGTCGCGCCCAAAACCGTTGCCAACTTTCAATCGCTGGTAGCGGACGGCTTTTATGACGGTCTGATTTTTCACCGCGTGATTGAGAATTTTGTCATTCAAGCCGGAGATCCGAACGGAGACGGCACCGGCGGATCGGAAAAGACGATTCAAGGCGAATTTCGTGCCAACGGGTTTGAGAACAATCTCAAACACATTCGCGGGGTCATTTCCATGGCGCGCCTCGGAAATGACATGGATTCCGCGTCTTCGCAGTTTTTCATTTGCCACGAATCCAACACGTCCACCTCTGCCTTAAACGGCAAGTATGCCGGCTTCGGTTACGTAGTCAGCGGCATGGATGTGGTGGATCAAATTGCCAAAGTCGCCACCAACTCCGACGACAAGCCGCTGACCGACGTAGTCATCGAAAAAGCTTGCTTCGTGGAAATTCACTCCTAATGCACACTCTCACGTCTGCCATGAAAGGGATGGTACAAATCTGAAAAACGGGGGCGTTTTTCAGACGCGTTATTCAGAAAGGAATGGTCATAAGAATGAAAAAATACTCCGATCCGGGTGCGGTGCAGTGGGACGCTTGGTTTGTTCATCGAGGAAATACCACGCACATGTTCTATTTAAAAAACGGGCCGCTGGGCGCGACGGATCCATCGGACGGGTGGTCCGTCGGTCATGCGACAACGGAAAACGGGTACGATTGGACGGTGATGCCCTCTGTCTTGCCGCCGCTGTTCGACGATTCCAATCCTATGGATTATCACAGCAAATTCACGGGGTGCGCGGTCAACCGAGACGATGTGTGCTATCTGTTTTACACCATGCGAGACAAAGACAAAACCAATCAACGCATCGGCGTTGCCATTTCCAAAGATTGGGAACACTTTGTCCCGTGGGAGAATAATCCCGTGGTGGTGAACGACGATCGCACCCCGATCCCGCGCTCTTGTCCTGACGGAAAAGATCAAAGCGGCACTCTGATCGGCTACCGTACCCTGCCCCGTTACGATTGGAACATGGTGGACTGCCGCGATTTTATCGTGGTGGAAGATCAAGACAGCAAGGACGGAAAAAAGCGCTATTACGGCTACTGGGCAGCGGCTGCCGATCTTGGCGCCGCATGTCCTGTCGGCGTGATTGTCATGGCTCAAAGTTACGATTTGCTGCACTGGTCCGACCAGAGGATTGTTTACGCGGTCGATCACCACGGCGTGCTGGAAGTTCCGGATGTATTTTATATGGACGGAAAATGGGTGCTGACCTGCCTTACCGGCATGAATTACAGCGGACGTGCCGTCACCGAAGATCCGTACGCTTCCAATGCCACCATTGTCGCCTATTCCGAGTCTCCCTACGGCCCGTTTGTCGAGGAAAAAGACAACATTTTAATTGCCGGACCGGTGCAAAGCGGATTTACTTGCCGCAGTGTGATGCGCGACGGAAAACGGCTGCTGTATTATATTGATCGCGCAGCAAACGGAAATGCGCTCTCCTTGCCCAAAGAACTGCAATTAAACGACGGCGTGCTGCGTGCGCATTACTGCTCTCTGACCACCCTGCATCAAACGGAGCCGTTACCGCTGTCGGATGTTTTCGCCGAGACGAACAGTTTCGCTTGGAAAACGTACGGCGGGACGGCGGTGCGTGAGGCGGACGGCTCGTTGCGCTTGACCACGACGGAGAAAGATTATCACGCGGTCTCCTATCTCATGCCGCCGTGCGTATCGGAAGCCGGCGCCGCTATGCTGCGTGCGAACATAGAGATCGACGCCGAAGGGGGCGGCTTGTTTATCCGCGCGGGTGGGAACGCTTATGTTCTGTTTTTTGAGCCGCCGCAACAGCGCGTTTCCCTCTGGAAGCTGTATTCTTTTGAACCGATTGCGCAAAGGAAATGGACCAAACCGACAACAGCCTGCCAAATTCGCTGCATTTTGGCGGACGGCGTCATCGAATTATATGTGGAAGACGTTCTGCTTTTGCAATGCGGACTTCCGACAGAGTCCCTGACTCACATCGGGTACGCGGTCGACCGTGGAACGCTTCGCGTATCGAATGAGGAGCTTCGCGCTCTGACGCGTTAAATCGGACACATTTCTATTGCCTGCTTCGTGGAACATATACGAACCAATACGACGCAAATCAAATGTCGCCTGACGAGAGCCACAATGCCGCGCAGCGCGACGGAATGGAGATTATGATGGAACAAAGTCAAAATCAAAGTCAAAATCGAGAGCCTAATCAGCCGACGTCTTCGCTCTCGCGCCATATTCTGGACGCGATTGACGAGATGGAAACCGTCATTGTCGGCAAACGCCGCGAAATGTTGCTGATGATGACGGCTATGCTGGCCGGTTCGCATGTGCTGATCGAAGACGTCCCGGGAACGGGAAAAACGTCTCTGGCAGCTACCATGTCCCGAGTGATGGGCATGCAATTCAATCGCGCGCAGTTTACCCCGGACCTCATGGCGTCGGACATCACGGGATTTAATATTTATCATCGGCAAAAAGAAACGTTTGAATTTCGCTCCGGCTTGGTCATGTGCAATTTGTTACTGGCGGACGAGATCAACCGTGCGTCGCCAAAAACGCAGTCTGCCCTCTTGGAAGCCATGGAGGAGAACTGCGTGACGGTGGATGGCGAAACGTACCCTTTGCCGGAGCCGTTCATGGTCATCGCAACGCAAAATCCGACCGGGTATGTGGGAACTTATCCCTTGCCGGAGGCGCAATTGGACCGTTTTGCCATGAAGCTGAACATGGGATATCCCTCGCACCATGAAGAAGTGGAAATTTTGCGTGCTCGGCACGGAAACGATCCCATGGAGAACGTGCGGCAAATGCTCACGGTAGAGGATGTGGTGCAAGCCAAAGAACAAGTCGCGCAAGTAAAAGTGGAGGAATCGTTGTACGAATACATCGTTTCCCTGATTGCCGCGACCAGACATCACCAATCGCTGGCGTTGGGAGCAAGTCCCCGCGCGTCGGTTGCTCTGATGCGCTTGTCTCAAGCGTATGCGTTTTTACGCGGACGCACCTACGTTCTTCCCGACGACATTGCCGGGTTGTATCGAATTACCGTGGCGCATCGCGTCATGCTGACGCAAGAAGCAAAATTGAATCATCTGACCGTGGCTTCGGTTCTGGATGAAATCTTCCGTTCGGTGGACGTTCCGTATCTGGGGAAAAAATAACGCGTTCGGAAGGCGGAATAGGCTTCGGTCGGTGAAACTAACAAGAAAGGAAGCTTTTTCGTGAAAAAAGCTATGGCTATCAGGATGAAACGTTTCGTTCTCAACATTTGCTGCTTCTTTCAAAATCGGTGGCGGCGCACCTGCCGCTTTTTCGACACGATTCAAAGAGGGATCTTGATGCCGCGGACGACGACATTCGCTGGCACCCGGAAAGCGAGGACGCGGTAACACGCTATTGCCGGAAAAACCGTCGCTTTTCCTTGACGTCCCGCGCCGCGTGGTACGCCGTTTTGATGGCGGCTTCCCTCTTGTTTACGCAGCTGCTGCGTTCCTCGGCATCTCACCTCTTCTTTTGGTTTGTGGTATGGATGATTCCCGCACTTTTACTCTACACATGGATCGCCAAGCACGTCCTGCACGTTTCGCTGCAAGAATCCATGCGCCATGAAGTGGAAAAATTGAGCGAATTCGACTACGGCTTTGTGATCACCAATTCGTCTTTCTTGGCGTTCCCCTTTGTGGATGCGGTGGTGTCGTTGCCGCGCGCGGACGCGGTTCGGACGGAAAATTGTTTGGTTCGCTTGTCGATGGCGCCGTTTTCTTCCTATCACGTCAGCGACACGGTCAAGTTCCGATTCCGCGGGACCTATCACGTCGGCGTCAGCGCTTTTTATGTCTATGATTTTTTTCGCTTGTTCCGATGGCGCGTTGACGTGGATTGCATGGAAGACGTTTACGTTATGCCGCGCAAATGCGGCGAGCAGAAAAGCAACGCTTACGCCGTTGCCGATATCTCCACGCGCACTGCCGCCTCGCCCTATATCTACGAACGGCTGGAAATTTCGGATATCCGCGATTATCGCATGGGCGATTCGCTGAAAAATATTCACTGGAAATTGTCCTCCAAATCGGAAGAACCGGTGGTGCGGGATTATTCCGGCGGCGTATCGGATTGCGTGGTGGTCTACTGCGATATGGCGGCGCATTTTCCGACCGTCCCGCCGCGCATGAGTCTTGATGGCGGCGAAAACGAAAAAAACGATGCGGTCGAAAAAAGCGAAATACGCGAAAAAAGCGAAATACGCGAAAAAAGCGAAAAAAGCGAACCGAAGATGCCGGAAAACCATGGTCCGCAAGATACGGATATGAAAACGATCGCCACGGAGAATCCCGCGATTCGCGCCATTTCCGATGAAGAAATCATGAACAAAAGTCGTCGTCATTTGCGTGCGGCTATGCGAAAAAAGCCAAAGAAAGCCGAGGATGCCCTCACGCTGTCCGACGAAAAAGAAAAAAAGGAAACCGTCGGTGCGGCAGATGATGTGGGGGAGAGTTCGCTTTCTCTGGCGAGCGACGCGTATTACGACGATATCAACGAGTATTGTGCGGACGGTGTGGTGGAACTGACCGTCAGCGTGGTGTTGCAGGAACTGAGAAGCGGCAATCACTGCTGCTTGGTTTGGTTTGACAGCCGTGTGGAGGGCAACGTTGTCGCCTTGGATTTGGCGGATGAGCACGATTTGGATCGCATGTTCCGTTTCTTCGCCACCGCGCCGCTGTGCCGCCCCGAGCAAAAAGTGTCTCGGCTGCGGACACTGATCAAAGACACGCAAAGCGTCAAGCAGATCTTTGTCGTCCCCGCGCCGGATGAGCAGACCGTGACGGAATTTTCTCACATGAGCGACTTGGGCGGAGACCGGCTCGGCGCATTTGAGCTTCTGTGCTATGAACCGAAAGATCGCCTGAAATATCGCGAACGGCGCCGGACTTTTTTGGAGAATAGTCGTGAATTGCTGCGAACAAAGGGGATTCTCTTACATCCATCGTACGGAGTCGCTGCGCCGGATCAGGCAGTGCAAACGAAGAAGGAGGGGAGCGTATGACAGCGGAAACCGGGAAAGCAAGACGGAGGCGGACTTGTCGCCGCGCCGCACGAAAAGCGGCGGAGAAAGAAACGGAACATCGTCAGGTTTTGATTTGCCCGCCCGATGCGGCGGGACGCTCCGTGCTGTTGCGCCTGCTTGGCTATGCGGCCCGTGTGCCGATCGCCTTTTGCGCGGTGGTCGGCTTTACTTCCCTGCTGCTGACGGCATGCCGCTTGGGGGACAGTCGAGATATCTTGCTGCCTGCCGCGGCAATGGTCGTTTGGTTGTTTATTTTGGGATACGGGCGCTGGTACACGACGCTTGGCGGTATGGCTCTTGGCGGCGCTTGGCTGATTTGGCTGCTATGCCAATATGACAACTGGGGCAAGCTTGGCGCGGGGATTGTTCGCGTCGGAATCAACGGTGTGGCGGCATATCAATTCTCGCTGAGCGCGTGGGAGGAGCACAACGCGCTGACCTTAATGAGCTTGTTTTTAGCTGTCCTGACGGGTCTGGTCGCGCTTTTGATCGTTCCGTTTATGGTACGAAAAATTCGCATTGCCGTCCCACTGGCGGCGGCTCTGGTTTGCATGGTTCCCGTTTTTACCTTTAACTTACCGGTTTCCAACTGGGCGGTAACGGAAATCATTGCCTCGTGCAGCGCGCTGCTGGTGATGTGGGGATATCAGCGTCGATACTCCTGCCGTCTCCGGGCGGACGATCCGAATTTTGCCGCATGGTTTTCGGATCAAAAGCGACCGGAGGAACCGGAAAAGGAACGAAAAAAACAAAAGAAAAAACCTTGGTTCGGCAAGAAGATGAGATCGGCAGACCAAGGCGATCGTGCGCAAAATCAGGCAAAAAAAGAGAGAGCGCGTCAAGAGCGCGCCAAAATCGCTCAATGCCGTCGGTATGATCGCGCAACCAAGGAATCCAGAGAAGCGATGGGCGCGCTGGCGGGGTTTTGCGTTCTGGCTTTGGTCCTGGCGGTGCTGCTGCTCCCGAGCATAACCGTGGACGCGCCGTTTCAGACCATCGACGCCATTGAACGAAAAGTGCAGTATTATCGTCAATATGTGACCGCTACCTTGCGCGGCGACGAATCCGTGCTGGAAATGTACACCTACGAGAAACAGATGAGAGACGAGCAACCCCATTCGACAACGGCGCAGACGCTGCACTTCGATTACATCGATTTGATGCGCGTCGGCGTTGCATACGACACGCCGATCTATCTGCAAGGTTGGGTTGGCGTCAATTATGCCGATGGCGCGTGGAGCAGCGCCGATGAGGCGCAGTGGCAAAGTTGGAACAATTTGTACGGCGTCGACGATATGCCATCGGAGAGCGCATGGCGCACCTTCTTTTCTCTGATGGCTCCCTCGGTGCAGCAAATCGACGCGGACCAAGACGATTTGCTCAACCGATACGATGCGTACGAAACATACGGGTTTGTATCGCAAATGGTTCATATTCGCACCTTGCGTCAGCTGGGATCCGAATTGTATTTGCCGCGTGTGACCGACGATTCGTTCGGCATTCTGGAATATCGAACCACGACATCGATAGAACTGCCCTGGGCGATTTACTACGATGGCGTGGCGGTCAGTTCGGCGATGAATCAAGCCGGAACCGATTATTCGGTGGAAGCGTTCATCCCGCTGCAAACCGATTCCGATTGGAACGACCAAATCGCGCGCTTAATCGTCGCATACAATGCCTCCGTCGCGGAAATTTTGCGCTATGAGGAGACCAACAACAAAACGCACTTTACGCCGAATTATCAAAAAACGTACGTAAAAGGAATCGGGTATTTGGAATATAGTCCGGCGCAGCAGTATATCGAACAAATGCTCGGCAGCGAGCGTCTTCAGGTACAAACGGCGATCAAACAAACGCAGCAGTACGCGGATTTTGTATATGACACCTACCTTGACACTGCCGACAGCGAAATCATTTCCGCTCTGGCTCAAACCATTTATCGGGAAAGCTATGCGGACGAGGATTATTTGACCGAAACGGACGAGGAAACGGGACTTTTGCATCGCGTCGGTCTGTCGGAGGACGCAGAGCCGTTGTCCTTTGCCTTAGCCGCTATGCGAGACAGCACCTATGTGGATACTTACACCCAGCGGCACCAACTTGCCATGGCGGTCATCAACTATCTGGTGGAACATTATACCTATACGCAGGAAATCACAACCATAGCCGATGAATCGCTGGACGGCGTGGAAAACTTTTTGACGGTGACCGGCGAGGGGTATTGCGTTCAATTTGCTTCCGCAGCAGCTTTGCTGTTGCGCGAATACGGGATCCCCGTCCGATATATGGAGGGATATCTCTGCTCCGAGTTTACGCGTCGCGCGGGCAGTTCAAGCGATTTGTCGCGATACGTGGGAACGGTACAAGACAGCGACAAGCATGCTTGGATTGAGGTATGGTACGACGGAATCGGGTGGGTCATTTATGAGACAACGCCCGCTTACTACACCGCACTTTACGGCGACGATTCAACGACAGCACAGACCATCTCTCCCATAACAAACGGCGACAAAAACGAGCATGATGATAAGGTTCAACCGATCCCGGATCAAAAAGGTGAAGATCAATCCCAAACCGAGGAACCTCCGAGTGACGACGAGGATGGGTACGGAGTGGATTATCGTTGGCTGCTTCGTGTAATCTTGACGGCAATGGCGATCTTGGCTGCCGTTGCGGGCATGGTATGCTGGATGGTTTGGATGAGCCGCCGCGCCAAACGGGCGCAGCAGCAAAGAACGCAGCTGGCAAAGAGAATTTTGGACCACGACCCTGCTCTGCTGGGCAAAGAAGCGCACCGCGCTGACGCAGCAAAGACTCTGATCCGAAATCTCATGAATTTATTCACCCTTTACGGTACGGCGCCGCAGACCGGAGAACTGCGAGAGGATTATGCCATGCGATTATCGTTTGCCTATGAAGAATCGCTGGGGTATCCGCTGGAATATGACGACACGGGCGGCGCGCACCGAGAAGTGATCAGTCGATTTTGCTTTGGTTCGCTGCTGGAGGCTATGGCTAAGGAAGAATTCGGCTACGGAATGTCCAAGGCAGAAATGGCAGAGCTTGCCGACTTGTATCTTGCGTTGCATCATGATCGCGCGTTGTATTTATCTTTCGGAAAGCGCTTAACGCTGCACTACGTAAAGCGCTGCATATAACGGCAACAACCATCGGGGAGAAACTTCCGGAAAGAAGTTTTTCCCCGTTTTTCTTCTTCAAAAACTATTGTAGCAGCGGAACGAAATACAACTTTGTTTTGAAAACCTATTGCAATTTTTCAAAAACTATGCTATAATAGATAACGAACGATTTGAATGAAGTGAGGAATAACATGGCGATCTACACGGAAGAACACCGGAACGCGATCAAGGTTGATTTAATGGAGAAGTGCTACGCCGGATTTGCCGAGCTGGGGTTGCACGGTACGGGGTTACGAACGTTGGCAAAGCACTGCGGCTGCACGACGGCGATGCTCTACACCTACTTCAAAGATTTGGATGACCTGATTGTGCAATCCACCGCGCATTGTATGAGCCGCGTCGAAGCCGATTTCATGCAGGTCGCGCCGCGCGATTTTGCCGATCTGGAACGCTTCCTGCGAGAAGTGCCCTACTGGACCGCCGAAAAGCACGGCAAGAAGTACCGCCTGATGTATCAGGTGTACACGCACCCGAAATATCGCGAGCACGGCAAGCAATTTTTTGAAGGCGTCAACCGACGGTACGCCGAATACGCCGACGAGGTTGCCGAGAAAATCCAACTTCCCGCGGACATCGTGCGCCCCATGATTTTCACATTTGTCCGCGCGTGCGTGCACTACGCTCTGTACGAGGATGAATTTTATTTGCAAGAGCAAATTCGGTTACTCCGCGAATGTCTTGCGATGTTCGCCGAGAACATCGACAAACGGACCGCCGAGGACGTCGGTCCCTACGGCAAAGAATGAGGAAAAGCGGTAATGAAGGAACTCCCAAAACGCAAGACGACGCGATTGCGATACGCGGATTATAACCAAAACGGTTCGATATTCTTAACAATATGCACAGAAAATCGTCGATGTATTCTTTCGCGCATCGTTAGCGAGGGTGTTTCGGATGTTCCTAACATTGAATTGACAAAATACGGGCAAATTGCCGACAAATACATCCATCAATTAAGTGATTTTTATCACGATCTTTCGGTTGAAAGTTATGTGATCATGCCCAATCATATCCATATTTTGCTACGCATAACGTCAGATCTCCCCGTAGGGACCGACGTCCTCGGCGGTCCGCATGCGGCCAATGTCCCCAATTCGCTACAAAAATCCATCCTTTCACGATTTTTATCAACATTCAAGAGGTTTTGCAACAAGGAATGTGGCAAAAACATATGGCAATATCGTTCTTTTGACCACATCATCCGAGACCGCGCTGATTATGAACAACATTTGCGCTATATTTACGAAAACCCCATTCGTTGGCAAAACGATGAATTGTACGCGGAAATCCCGTAACATCCGTATAAATTGTACATACCGACGTTCCCGTCGCGACCAATACCCATGTAGGGACCGACGTCCCCGGCGGTCCGTTTGCGACCGACGTCCCCGGCGGTCCGTTTGCGATCGACGTCCTCAGCGGTCCGCATGTAGCCGATGTCCCCGTCGCGACCAATACCCATGTAGGGACCGACGTCCCCGGCGGTCCGTTTGCGACCGACGTCCCCGGCGGTCCGTTTGCGATCGACGTCCTCAGCGGTCCGCATGTAGCCGATGTCCCCGTCGCGACCAATACCCATGTAGGGACCGACGTCCCCGGCGGTCCGTTTGCGA
>CAZDOX010000022.1:0-10703 GCA_964507155.1 uncultured Lachnospiraceae bacterium | reverse complement strand
GTCCTCGACGGTCCGTTTCCTGCCCAAATCACGTAAACGCCAGTGCCGTTGCTCTTGCGACATAGACGCTCAAACCCCATTATTGTGAAAAGCAAAAAATTCATAGAAAATTCAAATAATGTTCGCATTGCGGTATTGACAAATGCACTGCTCAATGCTATAATGTGTAGTGTTAAAAACCATATAATAAGTTTTTTAAAAAACAATCATTCGTGTTTTGCGAAGAAAAGGGGATAGCTTATGAAAAAAACAGGTAAAAGCATGCTGGGGGTGACCGCTGTTGTCGGCGGTGTGGCGGCAGCAGCGACGGCAGTATGCCTGGTGTCACGTCAAATCACCAAAAAATTGATGCAAATCGCGCTGGATCGCAAACAGCCGGATATGCCGGAAAAAGTGAAGAAGAGCATGTACGGCAAGACTACGGTCGACGTAGACGAACTGATGGAGGAAAATCAGGAGTCGATCGAACGGTTAAAAAACAGTCCGTCGGAATCGGTGGAGATCGCGGCGTTTGACGGAACGGTTTTGAAAGGGCATTTGGTGAGAAGCGATCGGGAGGAGCGCATCATCATTGCCATGCACGGGTGGCGTTCTTCGTGGCTCAATGATTTTTCTATGATCGCGCCGTTTTGGAAAGAAAGCGGCTGCAGTGTGCTCTATGTGGAGCAGCGCGGGCAAAATGAAAGCGGCGGCGACTATATGGGGTTTGGTTTGCTGGAGAGATACGATTGCCTATCGTGGGCGGAATGGGTGGATCGTACGATCAACGCCGAGGCGAAAAAGCCGATTTACCTTTGCGGCATCTCTATGGGAGCGACCGGAGTGTTGATGGCAAGCAATCTGGATTTGCCGGAGCGGGTTCGCGGTATTGTCGCCGATTGCGGATTTACCTCGCCTGACGCGATTTGGGAGCAAGTGGTAAAGCATAATTTCCATCTGCAGTATTCGGCAAGACGACCGCTGGTGGAAAAAATTTGCCAAGAAAAGATTCATATGGGCGCCGGGGAGATGAGTACCACGGACGCGCTGAAGCAAGCCAAGGTACCGGTTTTGTTCATTCACGGCAGTGGCGATCATTTTGTTCCCATTGAGATGACGTATCAAAATTATCAAGCTTGTACGGCGCCGAAACGATTGTTGGTGGTGCCGGGCGCGGAGCATGGACTCAGCTATTGCGTAGATCGCGATAGTTATCAAAAGACGTTCCTTGCATTTTGCCGCGATTTTGACGCGTCGGTGTAATCTTTCGCGACTCAGACACTCAAATACTAAAAATGCGGGGAGGAACTTCTTTCGGAAAATTCCTCCCCGCGATGCTTGTACGTTTGTCAGACTCCGATGCGGCGAATCGGCCCATCGGCGGGCAGACCGTGGCGATAAGCATGCAAGACGCGATCGACTTCTATGTGTGATTCTGTCGTGAATAGGAAATGCTGCGCGCCGATGTGATATTTGGTCAGCAGATCGGCGCGATCCGCCATATAGGTTGGCATGGAATTGTAAATCAGCGTGCGATGTTCGGGGGCTCGCCCCAGCGGAAAGCGCACGCCGCGCCGATCGACCAAAACCGCGTCGCCGTCCCGACAAGTTTGGCACGGGTATAATTCTTGAGTTACACATTTTTCCAAAATCATGAGCGGCATCCTGCCGTATACAATCGTTTGCGCGGCGCCGCGCAGATCGCGAATCTGCGGCAGTGTCATTTCCGGTGAAGCGATCAACGTTTGGAATCCCATGTGTCGAAGAACGGCAGCTGAGTGCGAATTGGTAACATTGAGGCGAAAATCTCCGTCCGGGCACAACGAATGTGCGAGAATTAGGTCCAAGTGCCCGAGATTTCCGACCATGGCACGGGAAATTCCCATGGCAACGGCACGATCCAGCATGGATTCCACCGCGGGCCGTTCATGATCCGTGATAATCTCCGGAAGAAGCGCGCCGATATGCGTCCCGCTTTGACTTGCCCGCCGAAGCACCGTCGGTTCGTCTATGAGCAAATGAAGCGGCAAGTAGCAGCAATCAAAATACGCCAGCGCGTCGTCGGTCAGTTGCGCCGTCCGGGCAAATCGAGCCGTTTTGCGGTAACCGACGTCGACGCTCGGCAGTGCGTCCGACAGTACGGCTGTTTGAGTTTGATCCGAATGTGCTGCCGGCGCATGGATCGTTTGCTGTTCCGTCAACGCCGCAACAGCCTCACGTCGCAGTTGGTTGATCAGAGAAACCGGAAGCATTAGTCCCGGGTCCAAATCAATCCGAATTTGCCGCGGCGCAAAAGGCGTACCGCCCAATTTGGACAGTTGGCGTATAACCAATTCCTCGGTGGCGGGCGCGGTGATTGCCGGCTCCGGAACAGGACCGGTGAGGTGAATCTTTCGCATGGGCGTCGCCGCGTCCACTTGAATCGGTTTCCCTTGTTTGATGCGTACGGTCCAATCTAAAGGCACCGTACGCGTAATTTTTCCCGTAAAAGCCGACAGTTTTTCACTTTGCGCCTTGTTTTCGGCTGAGCGAACGCCGAGCATCGTGTGATTGAGACGTCGCGTCCAATATCCGTCGGTAAATCCCCCACGGCTGAAAATTTCAGATAACTCGCGCATTTCGTCCGGGGTGGCGGAGCGGCGCTGATCCAGCAAAGTGCGCCAAATTTTGGTTACGTGATACACGTAGGCGGGCGTTTTCATGCGCCCTTCGATTTTGAGTGACGCTACGCCGCTTTGCAACAGCTCGGGAACATGGGTGGCAAGCGAGAGATCTTTGAGTGAAAGTGGGTAAGATTCCTTACTGCCGGTTGCGGAACGATAGGGGAGGCGACAAGGTTGCGCACATTCTCCGCGGTTGCCGCTGCGCCCGCCGACCAAAGAGGAAAAAAGGCATTGACCGGAGTGGCAGACGCAAAGCGCGCCGTGCACAAACGCTTCGATTTCTATGGGCGAGTGTTTCACCACATGACACAGATCCGGGTAGGACAATTCCCGCGCGACCACCATGCGACAGAATCCGAGCGCAGCCAAAAGATCCCCTGCGGCGGCACTGTGTACGCTCATCTGCGTGGACGCGTGGAGCGGCAGGGAGGAAAAGGCGCGGTGAATGTCAACAGCGCCGCCGAGATCGGCAACAATCAAAGCGTCGACACCGCAGGCGGCTGCTTGCTCTGTCGCGCGCAAATATTCCGTTCGCTCGCGATCGTACAACAGCGTGTTCAGGGTCAAATAAACTTTGACGCCGTAGGCGTGAGCGCGTCGAACGGCGTCTTTCAGCCGGTTTGCGTCAAAATTTGCTGCGTTCATGCGCGCGTTAAACATACTGCCCCCCAAATAAAGCGCGTCGGCTCCCCCTTCGATCGCGGCATCCAATGCCAAGGGGGAACCGACGGGACATAGCAACTCGGGCAACGGCGGAAGCGATTGCTTCGACGAATCCGGATGGGGGGCGGTGGGATTATACATCTTTAAAGGTCAGCATGTCAAACATATCGCCGACCTTATTTTTGCTGGTTGCCGTGACTTTGGAGCGGGAGGAACGGCGTGTCACCTTGCGAGGCGGTTTGGATTCGCTGCTGTCGGCGTGTTCTCCCTCAAACATAACCTCGGTAGCGGCGGGAACTTCCGCCGGCTCAGGAGATCCCGCCTGCGACTCTTCGCTCTCTGTGGGGGTATCGCCATTGGCGGGCGCTGCTGCAGGCTCCTCGGTGGGGACGGACGCATGATCCGTCGAAGCGTCTGTGGGAGCGGAGATAGGAGCTGCCGCATCCAGAACGGGCGCTGCCGCTTTGGAGAGAATTTCGCTCATCACAGCGTTCTCTCGCCGCAGGTCGTCCATTTGCGCGGACAGATCCTCATAATCTTTCTTTAACAGTTCCAAGGAACGGGACATTTGGACGTATTCATGCTCCATGTCGCGGGTTTTGGTCTCTCCCTTAATGCTCTCGGCGCAATAGTCCAAGGCGCAAAGCACGGCTGCTTCGCTTTTGGAGCAACGGGGACTTTTGGCGATAATTTCGCGAATCCGACGGTCCAACATACCTTCCAAGGTATGTACCATATCGGGAGCTTCGGTGGTGCTGACGTTGATTTCCAAGTCAGCGATGGACAGTTTATACTTTGGCATGATTGATTTGCTTCCTCCGTATCAGAATTTGGCTCGGCAATATGCAAACGGCAAACAACGATGCAAATTACCGAACCGTTGGGATAACTACCATTATTATATACTAAAATTCTGCAAAAGAAAAGGGTTTTAGGCAAAAAAATTAAAAAATTTACAGAAAAATTACGTTTTTTTGAAGAAAAGTGTGATTTTGCGTTTTTTACAAGCGGCGCAAGCTGCGTTGCCAAGCGTCAACGATCTGCAGCACCGTACCCTCACGACCGATCAGCAGGTATGCGGAGGATTCCGAAGCGTCGGACAGCACGGACGTCATATCCGCCGGGGTGCGTATGGCGTGATGTATGCAGCCGGCGGGCGCGTCGCCCGTCAGCTCCTTTGCCGATTCGTCCGTGCACAACAGATGAATAGGACCGCGCAGCAAGGGGGGAAAATCTTGTAGCGTATGTTGCAATTCATCTGCGTCATCCGCATCGTGCAGCGCATGAGCGATGAGCAGGGGATGAATCGAAATGGGGGAAAAAAACAGCGGGAGGTGAACGGTGGAAAATCCGTGACAGATGGCGTCCTCATCGATCGGACAGCCAAGCCGCCGCAGGGTGAAGAGCGTTTCCGCCGCCAAAAGCGCATAGCGCAGTGAAATTCGACTGCCGCAGCGCAGGGTGCACTGTGGGATGGAACGATAGGAAAACGTTTGCGAAAACAGCGTTTGCGAGAGCCGCGCGGCTTTTGAGGTGGCAATGACGCTAAGTCGGCTGCCGGCGCGGGCACATGCGTCGGTGACTTGCCGAAACACGCGGCTGCTGCATGTCGGACAGATGACCTCGGCGGTTCCTACGGGAAACGCGGGGAGTGGGGAGTGCTCCCGGCGCGCAAAACGGCAACGGTCATAGCCGGGGCGCGATTGGCAAGGGAACGCAGCCGAAAATCCGTGCAGGAACCGATCAAAAACAAAACGCGACAGCGGGCATTGGCAAACAAGCGGGCAAACACGACGCCGCAGCGATCTGCCGGTGCGATGGCTTTGAGATTGAGATCGTCCGGGGCGTCGGGGGAGGAATTTTCCGCCAAGGTCAAGGCGGTGACGGCTGTGCGACGAACTGAGGCGCGCTTGGCGCGAAGAATTTTTTGCTCGGCGGCACGCGCCGTATGGCACACCTCACGCAAGGCAGCCGGGGAAATCGGGGCGCCGTTCAGATATAAGGCTTGTTCCAGGCGATTCAATCGGCTGCTGTGAATTTCACCGACCGAGATGCCGGCCGCCAACAGAGCGCTGCGACAATACGCGGCGCACAGCAGCCCGGCACGGTCATCGGTAAACAGACAGCAAGTAAATTTTGGCTCCGCACTGCCCATTTCGGCTGCAAACGCCGAATAAATTTCCGATTCTTCGACCTCTCCCGCGCGCGGTGGGGGAGAGGCGGCGAAGTGATTTCCTTCACCTAAATATTGCAGGGCGTGTAGGTAAGTCATGCTGTGCCAAATCCTTTCCTCTTGAATAATGAAACGTTTGCGGGGGTTCTATCCGGCGGAAGCAGCGCCGCTTGGCGCAAAAGTCACAAACTTTCCGCTTGAAACATGAGACATCCGCCCGGCGCGACGAGGTGCGCGGGAGCGGGGGCGGCGTTGTTGCCGTTGCTGCTTGGTTCGCATGGCGTGTCGGAATCAAGCGGAGCGTAGCGAAAGATGAGGTTAGCTCGCTTGGAAATGCAAAAAGAGGGGTCATAGGCTTCCGATCCTGCGTTGGCAGCGATAATCAGACGCTCGGACGCGTTTTTTCGCTCATACACCAGGGCATGCGGCGTATGCGCAAGCACGCGGAACGTCCCGTCCGCAAAGACGCTGTGTGCGGCACGCAGCTGACCCAGACGAGTGAAATAGGCCAGCAAGTCCAAATCCTCGCGCCCCCAAGGGTAGGGACGGCGGCAGAATGGGTCGCGATGTCCTTGCATGCCGACGTCGTCGCCGTAAAACACCGACGGAACGCCGTATACGGTATACAGAACGGCGGCTGCCAGCTTGACCCGACGGACGGCTGTGCGGTATTGCGTCCGGTCGAGACGCGCGTCGGCAAGCTGTTCGTTGGTGCGGTCGTCGTCGATGTTCGGATCGCCGAGAACGGTCAAAATTCGCTCGGTGTCATGCGTCCCAAGCAAATTCATCAGGCAGTGACAAACTTGCGTCGGATAGGAACTGTACAATTCCACCAAGGTATCGTACAAGCGCGTGGCGTCCCCGTCCTTGACAAACGCGATGATAGCATGGCGCAGCGGATAGTTCATGACACTGTCCAGCTGACGCCCCGAGAAGTAGCGTCGGCGTTTGCCGTAGGCAATTTTATCTGCGGCATTTTCCCATACTTCGCCGATGATCAGCGGTTGTTCCTCACGCAGTGCGCCGGCACGGTGGGTCGCTTGTCGAAATTGATCCAAAAATTCGTTGCTCAGTTCGTCGGCGACATCCAACCGCCAACCGGAAATGCCTTGGCGAATCCGCGTGGGGGCGACGCCTCTCTCCGAGGCAAAGTAGTCGCGAACTTCCGGATTGTTTCCGTTCAGGCGGGGGAGAATGGGTACATCCCACCAGCAATCGTAGCGATCGGGATATTGAAGAAAGGTATACCAGTTGGCATAGGGCGAAGCAGGGGATTGATAGGCGCCAAGATCCGGGTAGTGACCGTAGCGATTGAAATAGCGGCTGTCGTCGCCGGTGTGATTAAACACCCCGTCCAGAATGACGTGCATGCCGCGGCGAGCACTTTCGGTCAGCAGGCAAGAGAGCGCCGCCTCTCCGCCGAAAAAGGGATCGACCGTTTCGTAATCGCCGGTATCATATTTGTGATTGGACGCCGCGTCGAAAATCGGACTGAGATACAGCGTCGTGACGCCGCGTAATTGCAGCGCATCCAATTGCTCGATAATCCCCCAAAGATTTCCGCCGAAAAATTGATTGTTGGCAAGCGGCGCGCCGGGGTACTCGTTGTACTGAACGTGCCCGCCGTCCCAATCGGGATCCCATACGCTGCCTTGTCGTAGCGTCACCGGGCCTTTTCCGCGGCAAAAACGATCGACGAAAATATGGTACATGACGCCGCCGCGAAACCAAAGCGGGGTTTTGAAGTCCGGTTCATAGATAAGCAGACGAAAGCGAGACGCACTTTCGCGCGACAGAGTAAAATCCACGTTGTTCACGCTGTCCGTAAACAAGGTGTCCGTGCCTCGCAAAAAGAGAAATTCATAGTAAAAAAGTCCCCATTGGCGGTCGCGGCAAAGGGATTGTGTCTTCAGCGTGAGCGTGTATTCGTCATTTCCTTTGGCGGTGGTTACAAATGTCAAGGGATAATCCGTATAGGGCGCGGTGTTGTCATCGACAAGCGGCACCGTCGCCTCCCCCTCGGGGTAGTCGCAGGGAAGATCGTCGGGAAACAGACGCAGGACGACGGCGCGACTGCCCAAGGCACGGGCGACTTGGAGCGAAAAAACGATCTCCGTTCCAAAAGAGAACGCACCCAAAACGGATGCGTCCTCACCTTGTACACATTTTTGAATCTGTACCGCACAGTCGGAGAAGTCGCAGTCGGTATGAAATTTCGGCAACATAAAAACAGTTCCTTATGATTGTGTTGAGGGGATTTTTTTGAGATGCCAAATGCGATGCGCATATTCTTCAATGCTGCGATCGGCGGCAAACTGCCCGGAGGCTGCAATGTTAAGCAGCGACATCCGATTCCAACGAGTCTTATCGGCATAGGCGTCGATCATGCTCTGATGCGTCATCCGATAGGATTCAAAATCGGCAAGGCACATAAACGGATCGGCAATGCCGCGCTCGCCGGACAGCAGATAAGAGGCAATGTCGGCAAATGATTCGCCGGCAAAACCAACATTGAGTTGGTTCACAATGCGGGTCAGCAGCTGATTGTTGGCATAAAATTCGGCGGAACGATACCCGCGCAGCCAGAGATTATCCACCTCTTGCGCAGTGAGTCCGAAGATGAACATTTGATCCGCGCCGGCAGCTGCCTGCATTTCCACATTGGCACCGTCCAGCGTGCCGATGGTCAACGCGCCGTTCATCATCAATTTCATGCAACCGGTTCCGCTGGCTTCTTTGCCTGCCAGCGAGATTTGCTCACTGATTTCCGCGCTGGGAATCAATGCTTCGGCAAGGCTGACGTTGTAATCTTCCAAAAAGACCACGTTCAACTTTTCTTTTATGCGCGGGTGCTGTTCAATGTCGCGGCTGATATAGCAAAGGAGTTTGATGATCTGCTTTGCCATGGTATAGCCGGGGGCGGCTTTGGCACCGAACAAGAACGTCTGCGGTTGAATATCCATATCGGGATCGTCGCGCAGCTTGAGGTACATGCCGATGATGTTGAGCGCATTGAGCAGCTGACGTTTGTATTCGTGCAGGCGTTTGATTTGCACATCAAAAACGGAGTGCGTATCGATGCGCTGCCCGGTTTTACGGTAGAGCAGGTTGGAAAAGGCAATTTTATTTTGGTGCTTGATTTGACGCAAACGATCCAAAACATCGGTACGATCGGCAAACGCAGCCAGTTCGGAAAGCTTTTCCGGCTGCTTGCGGTAATCATTTCCGATGCAATCTTCCACCAGCGAGGCAAGCGCCGGGTTGGCATAGCACAGCCAACGCCGATGCGCGATCCCGTTGGTTACGTTATCAAACCGTTCCGGGTACATGTGATAAAAATCACGGAAAGTGGATTCTTTCAAAATGGAGGAATGCAATTTGGAAACGCCGTTGACGGAGTGCGAGCCGATCACGGACAAGTTAGCCATGCGAACCTGCCCATAGCCGATCACGCTCATTTTGGAAATTCGCTCCCAGTTGCCGGGGAAGCATTGCCAAGCGCTTTGACAAAAACGCTCGTTGATTTCCTTGACAATGGCGTAAATGCGCGGCAGACGCAGTTTAAAGAGATCCTCGCTCCAAGTTTCCAGAGCTTCCGGCATGACGGTGTGATTGGTGTAGGAGACAATGCGGGTGACCATATCCCATGCGCGATCCCAAGAATAGAAATAGTCGTCCAAGAAAATTCTCATCAGTTCGGGAATACACAGCGCGGGGTGGGTGTCGTTGATGTGAATGGCAACCTTGTCGGGCAAATTTTCCAGTGTGCCGTACAGTGCCATATGATCGCGGATGATACTTTGACAAGAGGCGGAAACCAAGAAATACTGCTGGGTTAAGCGGAGCAGCTTGCCCTCCACGTGGTTATCGGAGGGGTAGAGAACTTTACAGATTACCTCCGCGTTGGTGGCTTCTTCCAGGGCGCGCGTGTACTGTCCCTGCGTAAACAAACTCATGTTGAAATTCTGAATGTCGCGAGCGCGCCACAAGCGCAATTGACTGACCGCTTCGCTGTCCGCGCCCGAGATCATCATGTCGTAGGGGACCGCTTCGATTTCCTCGCTGTCCTCGTACAGAATTTCCAAGTGACCGTCGCGCCAATTTTCTTTGACGTGACCGCCGAAACGGACTTTGAACATGCGGTCGGTACGCGGCGTCAGCCATACCTCGCCGCCGGGCAGCCAAACATCGGGCATTTCCAGTTGAGTTCCGTCGATGATTTTTTGACGAAACAGACCGTACTCATAGCAAATGGAAAATCCGGTGGCGGGGTAATTGAGCGACGAGAGGGAATCCATAAAGCAGGCGGCAAGGCGTCCGAGACCGCCGTTGCCAAGTCCCGCGTCCGGCTCACATTCATACAGATCATCCAGCGAAAAACCAAGAGCGGACAGTGCGTCGGCGTATGCGCGATCCAAGCCGAGGTTGCACAAATTGGTGCGCAGCGAGCGACCGAGCAAAAATTCCATGCACATATAATAGACGCGTTTTCCGTTTTCGCGATTGACCTTTTTCTTGTATTCGCTGCGTTTTGCCGTCAGCAGATCCCGCACGGTCATGGCGGTGGCTTTGTACATTTGATCCCGAGAGGCTTCGGACGCGGTGCAGCCGAAGTAACGGGACAGTTTATCTTCCAAATCTTTTTTGATTTCCGTAGAGGTTTTGGCGTTGCTGTTCATCAAGTATCAACCTTTCTTGCATGGGGATGGGAAAAGAGCGCAAATTTACATCAAGGAGCGGTACATCTCCAGATAGCGCAGAGCGGAAACGTTCCAAGAGAAATCGGTGTTCATAATTTTCTCGATCAGAGCGCGGCGTTTTCTGGGGCGACTGTAAAGGGCAAGCGCCGCTTCGCTTCTCTCGCGCAGCTCCTCGGCGGAATAGTTGGCAAAGGTAAATCCGTTGCCGTGAATTTCGCCATCCGCCTCATAATACCCTTTGATGGAGTCGTACAATCCGCCCGTTTCGCGCGTGACGGGAATTGCCCCGTAGCGGGAAGCGATCATTTGCGACAGACCGCACGGCTCGCTCTTGGACGGCATGAGGAAAATGTCGCAGGCGGCGTAAATTTGCTTGGAAAGATCGCGATCGTATTCGATCAGGGCGCGCACCTTGTCGGGGAAGCGTGCTTGCAGATCACGGAAAAACTGTTCAAATCTTGCATCGCCTTTGCCCAGTATGACCAGCTGCGCGTCATGCGTCTCCATTAAATTATACGCGATTTG
>CAZDOX010000021.1:0-10864 GCA_964507155.1 uncultured Lachnospiraceae bacterium | reverse complement strand
GTCAGGCAACCAAGGACGCCGGTAAAATCGCGGGTCTTGACGTAAAGAGAATCATCAACGAGCCGACCGCAGCAGCGCTGGCTTACGGAATGGATAAAGAAGATAACCAGAAAATCATGGTGTTCGACCTTGGCGGCGGTACGTTCGACGTTTCCTTGCTGGAGATCAGCGATGGCGTGTTCCAAGTTTTGGCAACCAACGGCGATACCAAACTGGGCGGCGACGATTTTGACCAACGCGTGATTGATTGGATCGCGACCAAGTTCCAGCAGGAGCATGGCATCGATCTGCGCAAGGATAAGATGGTGCTGCAAAGATTGAAAGACGCTGCCGAAAAAGCAAAAATTGAACTGTCCGGCGTGACCTCCTCCGATATTAACCTGCCGTTTATTACGGCAACCGCCGATGGCCCGTTGCACTTTGAAGCGACGCTGACGCGTGCGGAATTTGATCGCATTACGGCCGATTTGGTCGAAAGAGCGATGATCCCGACCAAAAAAGCGCTGGCAGACGCAGGATTGTCCATCAATCAAATCGACAAAGTTTTGCTGGTCGGCGGTTCGACGCGTATTCCCGCTGTGCAAGAAGCGGTGCGCAAATTCATCGGCAAAGATCCTTTCAAGGGAATCAACCCGGATGAATGTGTTGCCGTCGGTGCGGCGATCCAGGGCGGTGTCCTTGGCGGCGATGTGCAGGATTTGCTGCTGCTCGACGTAACGCCGTTGTCCTTGGGTATTGAAACGCTGGGCGGCGTTTTCACCAGAATTA
Source organism: uncultured Lachnospiraceae bacterium (assembly GCA_964507155.1). GTDB lineage: Bacteria > Bacillota > Clostridia > Oscillospirales > CAG-272 > SIG644. The sequence goes on along the minus strand of CAZDOX010000021.1, from coordinate 10,096 downwards.
TTGATCGAAATACGACCATCCCCGTGAAAAAATCGCAAGTGTTCTCCACGGCTGCCGATAATCAGCCCGGCGTGGAAGTTCACGTGCTGCAAGGCGAGAGAGAAATGGCTGCCGGCAATACGACGCTTGGTCGCTTCAATTTGGATGGAATTGCTCCCGCTCCCCGCGGCGTTCCTCAGATTGAGGTCACCTTCGATATCGACGCAAACGGTATCGTCAACGTAACGGCTACCGATAAGGGAACCGGTAAGGAACAGCACATTACCATTACGTCTTCTTCCAACATGAGCAAAGAAGATATCGAAAAAGCGGTCAAAGAGGCAGAACGTTTTGCCGATGAGGACAAAAAGCAAAAAGAAGCCGTAGAAGTGAAAAACCAAGCGGAGTCGCTGATCTTCCAGATTGAGAAGAGCATGAATGATTTCGGCGACAAGATTACCGAGGCAGATAAGGCGCCCATCAACGACGCGATTGCAAAACTGAAAGAAACCGTTTCCTCCGGAAATGTGGACGCTATCAAAGCAGAGACGGAAGCTTTGCAAAAAGCGTTTTATCCCATCGCGGAAAAGGTGTACAAAGAGCAAGCTGCGCAAGGGGAAAATCCCACCGAGAACGGTGCTCAAGACGCAGGCAACGACGGCACGTATTACGACGCCAATTACGAAGATCACAGCAATTAATCGAATAGCTGAACCGCGGGAAAGGGTGATTTTGCCCTTTCCCGCAAGGGTGTATTTATGTGCCGAGGCGAAGTTGGTGCCGCTATCCATGCACCCGACGGCGGATGTGTGGATAACGGCAGAAACTATGACGGATATATAGAATAGATGCGATTTTAAAGCAGTAACAGTCGATAAACGAGGAGAGCAACATGGCAGAAAAAAGAGATTACTATGAAGTGCTGGGTATTGATAAAAGCGCCGATGAAAACGCGATAAAAAAAGCGTATTGGTCCTTGGCTAAAAAATACCATCCGGATAAAAACCCCGGGGATAAAGAAGCCGAAGAAAAGTTTAAAGAAGTCAATGAGGCGTATGCCGTCCTTTCCGACGCGGATAAGCGAGCAAAATACGACCAGTTCGGTCATGCGGCGTTTGATCCGTCGGCAGGCGGCGGATTCGGCGGTGGATTTAGCGGCGGATTCGGAGATTTCGGAGATTTGGGCGATATTTTCGGCTCCATTTTCGGCAACGGATTCGGCGGCGGTCGCAGACGAAACCCCAACGCGCCGGAACGCGGCGATGATATCGGACTGCGCGTCACGGTTGCCTTTGAAGAGGCTGCTTTCGGTGCCAAAAAAGATATTTCGTATACCAGAATTGCCAAATGCCCCGATTGCTCCGGCAGCGGCGCGGAAAAAGGCAGCAGTGCGGAAACGTGCTCGGTGTGCCATGGCAGCGGACAGCGGGTCGTCGTGCAACGAATGGGCGGCATGTCGTTCCAGAGCACGCAGACTTGCGATGCGTGTCGCGGCACGGGTAAGGTGATCAAAAATCCTTGCTCCAAGTGTCGCGGTGCGGGTACGATTCGCGAGAATAAAAAACTGACGGTCAACATTCCTGCCGGAATTGATGACGGTGAGCGTATTGCTCTGCGCGGGATGGGATGCGACGGGAAAAACGGCGGTCCGGCAGGCGATTTGATTTTGACCGTTTCCGTACGGAAACACAATGTGTTTGAACGAGACGGCTACCATATTTATTGTGAGGTTCCGATCACTGTGGCGGAGGCGACTCTCGGCGCCGAGATCGATATTCCGACGCTGGAGGGAAAAACCAAGTTTGAAATTCCCGAGGGGACGCAAACGGACACCTCCTTTACGCTGCGCGGCAAGGGAATCCCCGTCATGCGTACGCAAAATCGCCGCGGCGATTTGATTTTTACGGTGAAAGTGGAAATTCCCAAGGGATTGACGGAAAAACAGAAAAACGCCATGAAAGCGTTTGCCGACAGCTGCGGCGAGAGCAACTATTCCAAGCGGAGTGGATTCTTTAAGCGCATTTTTGATAAGAAAAATTGAAAAGGATATTTCGGTATGGCATTGGATCAAGATTATTGCTGCGAGGATCGCGGTGACGTAAAAGAGTGGACGCAGATTAAAGTGACGGTTCCGCTGCAACATTTGGACGATTTGACCGCGATTATGAGCATGGTCAACAACAATTTGATGATCGAGGATTACAGCGACATTGACCTGAAGACTTGCTACGGCGACTTGATCGATGAGCAGATTCTTCGCGCCGATAAGACCATCGCATCCGTGTCCGTTTTTGTCAGTGCGGATCGTTCATATATCGATGACTTGTCGTTCATCAAAAGCCGATTGAAAAAAAGCGGCTTGTCCAATATAGCAAAGGTGACCATTGACGGCGTTCATGAGGAAGATTGGGCAAACGCATGGAAAGCCTACTATAAACCGCTGCACATCGGGGAACGAATAGTCATTGTTCCCGCATGGGAGACTTACCAAGCCAAGCCGGGTGAACTGGTGGTTCGTATGGACCCCGGGATGGCTTTTGGCACCGGTTCTCATGAAACAACCCGATTGGTGATCGGTTTGCTGGAAAAGTACACGGCAAAAGGCTGCCGCATGTTGGATGTGGGAACGGGCAGCGGAATTTTGGCGATTTGCGCTTCCAAACTGGGGGCAGGGAGCTGTCGCGCTTACGATATCGACCCGATGGCGGTTCGCGTCGCCAACGAAAATATTCGCGACAGCGGCTTGACGAACATTCAATGCGAGGTTTCGGACTTGTTGCGTCAGGTAGATCGCAGCGAAGGACCTTACGATTTAATTACCGCCAATATTGTCGCTGATATTATTATTCGGATGACGCCGGACGTTGGGTCTCTGATGCACGATCGTTCGATGCTGCTGGTTTCCGGTATCATTGAGGAACGCAGCGAAGATGTGGTACTTGCCATGCGCGAACATGGTTTTCGCATCGTGGAGCGAGTCAGCGATAATGGCTGGTGCGCGATGGCGATCATGAAAAACAACGTCGATCGGACGTAAGTCAAGTCAAATAGAGACGAAAAGCGAACAGTAAAAACGGCAGCTTGTCTTTTGGGACCGGCTGCCGTTTTATCTTGAGGAGGAATTTAGTACAATTTGTAACGTAAGCGAAGATTATCGGCGATCATAGCGATAAATTCGCTGTTGGTCGGCTTTCCTCTGTTATTTTGAATGGTGTAGCCAAAATAAGAATTAAGGGTATCCACGTCGCCGCGATCCCACGCAACTTCAATGGCGTGTCGAATGGCACGCTCCACGCGGGATGTTGTGGTGGCATACTTTTTAGCTACGCACGGATAGAGAACTTTGGTCACGGAGTTGATGATGTCACTGTCCTGCACCGTCATCAAAATGGCTGTCCGCAGATACTGGTAGCCTTTGATGTGCGCCGGTACACCGATTTGATGGATGATTTTGGTCACTTGCGTTTCAATGTCGGGTGTTTTTTCGCTCTCTTGCCCTTGCGATTGATTTTGCGTGTGGTATAGTCCGGCGTCGGCACGCTTGGTTGCGATTTCTTCAATATGATTGCACAAACTTCCCATATGAATCGGCTTGAGCAAGCACATTTCCGCGCCGGCATTGGATGCTTGAATAAATATATTTTCATTGGAAACCGTAGACATCATAATCACCGACGGAGATTTGTCGGGTGAAAAGTCCATATTTTGCAGAGTCCGAAGAACGCCGATTCCGTCCATTTTGGAAAGCCAGACATCGATCAGAATAATATCCGGATGATTGCGCGCGATCCGAGAAAGCGCTTCTTCTCCGTTGGTTGCCTCCTCAATGTGGCGATATCCCGCGCGGCTTAATCCTTCGTGCAAAGTGGCGCGTTGCGATTGACTTTCGTCTGCGATAAGTATGCGTGTTGTATATTCCATGAGATTGTCCTCCATTCCATGGTTGAAATTTTTTACGTTTCTATTTTACCATAAATTGGAAAAATAATCAAGATATTACCAAAAATAATACTGTACAAACTTTTTATTGTAAAAATGGCAAAAATATACAAATATAGCAAATAAATAGAAAAATAGAATAAATTTATCCGATTTTTTGCCGATTTCGGTCCGGAGGACCAAGAAAACGAGCGAGCGAAATTTTTGCAGAATCAGCGTCGATTTTTTATCGAAATCTCTTGACAAACCGCACAAGGTGTGGTAAGATAAGGCAATCCTCCTTAATGGAGGTATTATGGTGCTAAAGGAGATTATAGGATGACGACCGATACCAAAAAATATTGTATCATCTCGCACACCCATTGGGATAGAGAATGGTACTTGCCACTGGAAAATTTTCGTATGCGATTGGTTGATTTGATGGACAATCTGATCGATATTTTGGATCATGATCCGGAATATCGCTTTCATTTGGACGCACAGACCATCGTTCTGGAGGATTATCTGGAAATCCGTCCGAACCGCCGTGAAAAATTGCAGCAGTATATCCGCGCCGGCAAGCTGTTGGTCGGCCCTTGGTACGTGCAAAACGATTTTCATTTAACTTCCGGTGAGGCGACCGTAAGAAACTTGTTGATCGGCACGAAAATTGCCAACGATTTCGGAAAATGCATGCAAGTGGGGTATGCTGCCGATCAGTTCGGACTCTGTTCCCAACTGCCGCAGATTCTTTCCCGCTTCGGTCTGGATACTTGTATTTTCGGCCGCGGATTTGCTCGCGGAGAGTCGCAGTTTTATTGGCAAAGTGAAGACGGTTCCAAAATTTTGTGCGAGCACATGTTTGCCTGGTATAACAATGCACAGCGTTTTGCAAACAACGGAGAAGCTGCGCTGTCTTTGGCGCGCATGCGCGGAGAAATGTGCGCGGAAAAGGGAAAAACGCACAATTATTTGATGATGAACGGCGTGGATCACTTGGAAGCGCAAGAAGATTTGACGGAAATTATTAAAAAAGTTCAGCCTCTGCTGCACGAGGATGAAGCATTTTTCCAAGATACCATGCCGGAATATATGGAACGCGTGAAAGCGGAAATCGCGGAAAAAGGGTTGGAATTGACGACCTATACCGGAGAATTCCGCGATCTTGGCGCGCCCAATGTTCTAACCGGCACACTTGCTTCCCGCGTGTATTTAAAACAACAAAACGCTGCCTGCCAAGCATTGCTGGAGAAAAAATTGGAACCGCTCTACGCTGCCAATACGCTTTTCGGATTAAAAGATTTTCCGCAGGAATACGATACATACATGTGGAAAGTATTGATTCAAAATCATCCGCACGATTCGATCTGCGGCTGCTCGGTGGACGCCGTGCATGCGCATATGATGGATCGTTTTATCCGTGTGCGTGAAAACGCCGACGATTTGATCCACCGCGGCACCGAGCTGTGGCTCAACCATGTGGATCGGAGCGGATTGGACGACAGCCAATATTTGTTGCTGTGCGTTAACAGTACGCAGAAAAACTACAACGGTGTTATGGAAGCCACGGTGGAAATTCCCGTGGACGAGGATTTGGGTTCGTTTGTTTTGACCGATTCCAAAGGACACGACGTTCCGTTTGAAGTCGTGTCGGTGAAGCAGAATAAGGAAAAGAGAATCCTAAGTCCGATTAATTTGCCGGGCGGGAAGCGGGTCAATGCTTATACCATTCGTTTCCGTGCCGCCAAACTGGACGGAATGACGCACCGCACGCTGCTGGTGACACCGATTGCGGGAACGTTGCCCGAAGGCAAGGAACGGAAAAAAGCGCCGAACCGAATGGAAAATGAATATCTGAAAGTTTGGATCAATAAAAACGGAACGATCGATCTGCTTTGCAAAAAAAGCGGGGTGAAATATTCCAATCTTCTCTTGCTGGAAGATAACATGGACTTGGGAACGGCGTATAACTACTACGAAAACGACGGCACCACCATCGTAACCAATCGAGACGTCCACGCTAAAATTGCCAAAACCGTGGACAGTCCCATGCGTCAAGAGCGCACCGTTTCCTATCGGTTAAATCTTAACCGCGAGCATGGCGTAGGAACCGTTGAGGTGCGCGTCACATTGACGTTGGATCGCGGAAATGACACGCTGGGTGTGGCCGTTAAGCTGAATAACGCCTGCATGCGTCATCGATTGCGCTTACTGCTTCCCACCGGGATTGCCACCGACGTGAACTACGCCGGGCAGCCGTACGACATTGTGACGCGGAGCAAAGTCAGTCGCTTCAATGATGATAAAACGCATCCCGATACGGATTTCGTCGGCATTGACGCGCCGAACGGAGAAAACGGATTTGCCGTATTCCAAGAGGGATTGTACGAATATGAACATATGGATGGCGAGCAGGACGGTACACTGGCTGTTACGTTGCTGCGTGCCGTGCACCGAATCACCGGCGGGTTTGCCGGCGAATCGACGATGGGAGAAGAGTGGCTGACGCCGGAGGGCGAATGTTTTGGCGAACATCAATATCGCTTGGCTCTTTATCCTTACGCCGGAAATCATGAGTCTGCGGCGGTGGCTATGGCGGCTCAACAGTTTATGATGCCGCCGTATACCGCGGTTCAAAGTGTGGATCGGCATAAATTTGTCGGCGGCAGACCGTTTGTTCAGGGACCCGGCATGCCGGATATTTTCTATCGTCCCATGCCTCGTGCCGATATTGTCGTCGGCCGCGAGGAAAAGTTGCTTAGCGTAGCAAACGAAACGCTGCCCGGTGCGATGATCGTTACGGCAACCAAGGGCGCGGAAAATATGGACGGCACTTTGATTGTCCGTCTGTACAATTCTACGTCGCAAAATGTTGATTTTACCCTCAAATTCGGTCATCGTTTGGCTTGGATCAAGACCACATCGCTCGCCGAGGAGGATCTTTGCGAGCAACGGCTCGTCGGTGGAAACGCCGTGGCTTGCCACGCTGCCGCAAAAGAAATTTTGACATTCCGCGTTAAAATGAAATAATGTGACCATTCACAACATGAGGTAGACGCCCGATATTTTTCGGTGCGCCTACCTTTTTTCATTCGTTTTTTCTTTTGTGCTTCGCCTCTTGTTTTCGCGCGGATTGACGGGCGGAAGTATAGAAAACGTTTTTTTCACCAATAATAGCCTATAACGAACAGTTAACGGTAAATAGTAAATCGTAAATAGTAAACAGTAAACAGTAAACAGAACATGAAAGGCGGAAATATGAGTCAAAGGATATGCTTGGATGAACTTTGTCGCGAAAAGTTTGGAATGTCACTGACGTCTTGCAATGATGCCCAAATTTATCGCGTTTTATGTGAACTGGTGCAGCGTATGTCGGAAGAAAAACGAGAGGAGCAAAAAGAAAAAGCCGGTGCGCCATCGGGAGGGAAGCGACGCTTGTATTATCTTTGCGCCGAATTTTTGTTGGGCAGATTGCTGAGAGATCGCATGATTCATCTGGGAATCAATCAAACGGTGTGTGAACAGCTGGAGGCAGCGGGAAAATCGCCGGATTTCATAGAAGAAGAGGAAAAAGAGCCGTCGCTGGGAAACGGAGGCCTTGGGCGATTGGCAGCTTGTTTTCTGGACAGCATGGCAGCGGTGGGATTACCCGGGGATGGTCTTGGATTGTTATATCACTTTGGATTGTTCCGTCAATCTTTTGCGCACATGAAGCAATGTGAAGCACCGGATCCTTGGTTGGATCGCGCGATTTTTTTTCAAAAGCATGCGTCGTTTTCGATGGACTTTGATTGTATGGGACAATCTTTTCGCGCCTGCATGTATGATTTGGATATCATAGGGCAGGGAAACGCGCGCAATACGCTTCATCTGTTTGATTTGGAAAGCGTGACGGAGCAAAACGCGCCGCGCGATCATATCGCGTTCGATATGGAAAACTTGCGAGAGCATCTGACGTGGTTTCTCTACCCGGACGACAGTACGGCTCAGGGGCGGCGATTGCGCTTGTGTCAGCAATTTTTCCTATCGTCTTGCGCCGGCGCTTGGATCTGGCAGGATTGTCAATCGCGCGGATGGCAGGTCGGAGCCTCACCGCTGCACCGCTATGCGGCAATTCAAATCAACGATACGCATCCTGCGTTGATCATTCCGATATTGATTCAAATGTTGTGCCGCGCCGGAGTGAGCGAGGATCAGGCGTGCGAAGACGTTCGCGCTTGCTGCGCTTATACCAATCATACCGTAATGCGTGAAGCGTTGGAGCAAGTGGATCTGCGGGATTTGGAAGCTGTGGCACCGGAGTTGCTTCCGCTGATTCGGCGTTTGGATGAGCGAGTGCGCAAAATTGCCATGCAAAAAGGGGTAGAAGCGTCGCGCGTCGCACTGATTGCGGATCAGCGATTGGCCATGGCTCATTTGGCGGTCCATTTTTCCGACCACGTGAACGGAGTTGCCGCCTTGCATACCGCATTGCTGCGTTCGCGCCTGCTTGCCGATTTTTATCAATTGTATCCGGAACGTTTTTCAAACAAAACAAATGGGATTAGTCCTCGCCGCTGGCTGTTGGGGTGCAATCGACCGCTGACGCAGTGGATTTCCTCGCTGATCGGCGACGATTTTATGCGCGACGCGTCGCACTTGGAACAACTGGAAGCTTATTGTCACAACGATGCCGCGATTTCTTCACTGCTTTCGATCAAGTCCGAGAACAAACGGCGATTGGACGATTATTTGTGCCGCACACGCGGAATTCGATTGAATCTTGACGGCGTATTTGACGTGCAAATTAAACGCCTGCACGAGTATAAACGCCAACATTTGTCTGCCCTCTATTTAATGGACAAGCTGCTGTCTTTGCGCCGCGGTGAGCGGCTGCCCGTGCCGTTGGTGTCCGTTTTTGCGGCAAAAGCTGCGCCGGCGTATGAATTGGCAAAAGATATTTTGCATCTCTTGCTTTGCTTGCAGCAGGCGGTGCGGCAAGATCCGATATGTCGCCCCGCCTTGCAAATCGTCGTTGTCGATAATTATAACGTCGAGGCGGCAGAATATCTTGTCCCGGCGGCGGAAATTTCGGAGCAGATTTCTTTGGCGTCCACCGAGGCCAGCGGAACGGGAAATATGAAAATGATGATGAACGGCGCTCTGACACTGGGAACGCGTGACGGCGCCAACATCGAAATATTGGAACGCGTGGGGGAAGAAAACATGTTTTTGTTCGGCATGCGCGGAGACGAAGCGCTTTCATGGATCGAACAAGGTCGATATGACCCGCAAAGTTACTACCAAAACGACGAGAGATTGCGAGCAGCGGTTGATTTTATCATCAGTGAAGAGATGTTGACCATAGGAGATGCCGTGCGTTTGCATCGCTTGCATGACGAACTATTGCACCGAGATCGATATATGAGTTTTGCCGATTTTTCCTCGTACTGTGCTTGTCGCGACAGAGCGCTCGGCGAATATACCGATCGGAAAACATGGGGGCGAAAAATGCTGATCAACATGAGCCGATCCGGGTATTTTTCGTCCGATCGTACCGTGCTGGAATATAATCGAGATATCTGGCATCTGTCTCCCAACCGCTCGGAATGAATCGGAAAAAAATAAGTGAAAATAAAAGGAGCTTTCGTAATGCGAAAGTCATGGGAATGATGAAACAAAAGAAAGATACACGAGAATCACAAATTTTCTCCGTTCATGCGGTGGCAACCGGCAGCGCGATCGCGCTCTCTCATGTGCCGGACGCCGTATTCTCGGAGAAAATACTCGGTGACGGCATGGCGATTTTGCCCGATCAAAGTGAAATCGTCAGTCCGATCGCCGGAGAAATTATATCGGTGGCAACAACGGAACACGCCATCGGCATCCGAGGGGAAGACGGAGCGGAGCTCTTGGTTCACGTCGGATTGGACAGCGTTTCTTTACACGGTGAGGGATTTTGCGCCAAAGTTCGGGTGGGAGATCGGGTGGAAGTCGGTACGGTGCTGCTGAACGTTGATTTGGAACTTCTGAAGCAAAGAGGAATTAATCCCCTGACGCCGGTTGTGGTGAGCGGAAATGCGGAAGATATGGAGCTGATAGAGGCGCATGAGGGCGAGGTCGTCGCAGGGGAGAGCGTTTTATTTCGCGTACGCTTGAGAAAAACCGACGATACGACCGATTCGACACCGCCTGAAGAAAAGCATGACGCACGCCGCGC
>CAZDOX010000020.1:0-10907 GCA_964507155.1 uncultured Lachnospiraceae bacterium | reverse complement strand
TCCTTAGTTTTTCTTGTCAGGGGAGCACGCTCCCCTGACGACCCCTCGGCGGTTGCCGGAAAGATTTCTGAAAATTTTTGCACTGCTTACAAAGCTGTTGCCGCACAGCCAAGGAGGCGGGGGCGCGGGGGCGGAAACTTCGGCGTATGAGATGGTTCCGCCCCCGATGGCGGGGGATGAAGTTAGTTTATTTTGTCAGGGGAGCTGCGCTCCCCTGACGCCCCCATGGCGGTTGGCGGTAAGAGTAGCTATAATTCTTTGCACTGCCTTATAACACGGCAGTTTTTTGCCGGTTTCGGCTTTGCCGAAATGGCGATCGTTCAGATCGCCAAGGCACAAAAACACGTCTGAAAAACGCCCCGTTTGTTTTTCAGACTTATTTCGACCAAAAAAACGACCGACCTGCGGTACAATAGAGGAGGCAAAATTTCTATCGCTTACGAAAGGACATGCCCGCGACGCGGGCATAGCAATTCGCTATGGAACATTCGACTTCTTCATGGAAAAAGCAGGTGCGCTGGAAAAATTGGCTGCTTTCGCGGCGGCATATGAGTCAATCGGAAGATGGGATTGCATCGGCAAAGCGGCAGGCTACCGTCCGCATAGGGGCACTTTGGATGCTGATCGGCTGGGCGCTCACACGAGCCTCTTTGCTTTTTTCCGTGACCCCGCTGCCGCTTGCCGCTGTTTTGGCAACGCCGACGTTGCCGATTTTCACCTTGCTTGGGGTGTTGCTCGGATTGTGGCAAGGAGCGCCACAGCCGGTGCTCCTTTTGGTTACGCTGGCGATCGGTCTTGCCTTGCGCTTGTTGGTTGGCTTGTTTTTTTATCCGTTTGGCGCAGAGCACGCTGCCTTGCGTCGAAAAAACCGTCGGATTCGGCTGCATGTTTGGAAAAAAAATCTGTCGCTTTTGATGACCTCGGCAACGGATCGTTTCGACAAAGACGTATCGGATGAACCGAATATCGCTTGGCTCCCGGTTTCCGTGCGCACATGGATTGCTACCGTTTCCGCAACATGCGGTTCGATCGGTTATTGTCTGTTCGGTCGTTTTTCTTTCTACGATCTGTGGGGCGCTCTCTTTTTTTTGAGCGGCAGCGCCGTCGCTTGTGCCTTATTTTCGTTTTCCATGGATGATTTGAGCCGCTATTGGCAACCCGACGGATCGGATTCACTTTCGCAACATGAAACATGGCGTGCGTGGGTGGGGCACGCGACACTTCTTTGCGCATGCTGCTTTTGCCTGCGAGGGATTCGGTGGCTCGGTATTTTTCCGGCGCTTGCCGCACTGCTCGTGCTGTCGCTTCGTTTGCACCAACGCCGAGGATTGCTGCCCGCGCTGTCTGCATGTTTGACCGGAGGATTTGCCATAGGGATGGCGTCGCTACCCGCACTTTGTGCCTGCGTTGTTGTGTTCGCTATGCTCTCGCTTTGGTCCAAAAAAATCGCGGTGCCGCTTTCTTTGGCTGCCGGACTTGTCGTCGCGCTCGCCGGGGGACGCACGCTGTTTTTTTCGCTTGCTCCGTCGCTTTGTGTTGGTATGGTGTTTTATACCATTCTTGCACATTTTCCGTCACGAGAACGAAAACGTCTTTCCGCAAATCCGCCGACCTATTCGCATGACGTCGGAAATTCTGCCTATCAATTTGAAAAAAATCGGTATGAGAGCATCAGCAATCGTCTTTGCACCATGGCGGGTGCCCTTGACAGCTTGGGAGAAGTCATTTTATATCGGAACAAGTATCCCGATGACAGCGTGAGAGGAGCGGCGCAGGAATCGCTCCACGCATTTTTATATGCCAAGCAATACCGTGCCATGGCGGGATTGCTTCAAGACGCGCTTTCCGAAGACTTTCATACGCTGCATCCGGATGATGAATTGGCGCATCGCTTGGGTCAAGAGCTTTTTAATGCCGGCGCAAAATTTCGACAAATTACGTGTCTGCGTCGCCACGATCGCTGCCATATTCGCGTGGAGGGGTGTAGTCTGGCCCACATTGGCATTTCTGCGGACCGTCTTCATCAAATCTGCGAGAGAGTCAGCGGGTGTACGCTGCAAATGCCGCTGTTTGACGATAATGCAGAGCCGAACGGAACTTATCTGCTTCGCCCGAGAGCTCCGCTGCAATTGCAGTACTACTTTCGCTCTCAATCCGCCGTCACGTCACAAGCAGCGGAGGGCGGAGATTCCGAAAAGAAAAACAATAGGGGAAAATCGGAAAAATCTTCACCTTGCGGAGACAGTATGCGTTTTTTCTTTGACAATCGAGAGCAATTTTACGCCCTGCTGTGCGACGGCATGGGAAGCGGCGAGGAAGCGGCGCAGACGTCCGACATCAGCGTGTTGTTTTTGGAGCGATTGCTCCGTGCCGGGGTCGGTATTGACACGGCGCTGACGCTTTTGAATCAATATTTGTGCTCACGGGAGGGAAACATGGCGGAAACCACGTCAACCGTCGACATGATGGTGTTCAATCTGTTTAGCGGAAAAGCGCGATTTGTCAAAAGCGGCGCTGCCGATTCTCTGGTGCTGCGAGATCGACGGTGGTATGTCATCGGCGGGCGCACCGCACCGCTCGGTATATGGCATAGCGTGGATGCGCAAATGATTCCGTTCACCTTGGAGGCAGGGGATCATGTACTGATGATGAGCGACGGTATTGCGGACGCTTTAACGGCAGAAAGTTTTTCCCATGGCACCGCTACCTCATCCGCCACGCCGATCACCCCTGCGGGACAAGGGGACTGGCTGTATTCGATTTTGGACGAAAAATTGCCGCAAACAGAGCGAGAAATCGGTTCTTTACTGGATCGCATATTAACGACGGCACGCGAGCACGGTTCCATGGATGATATGACCGCGGCATGGCTTACGGTGACACGGGAAACATCCGCCCCGGGGGATACAAGAAAATGCTGACATGCGGATGAATATTTTTTCATCAAATTTCCGATTTTCTCTTGCCAAAATATCAATTTTGTGCTATAGTTTAAGCGGTAAGTATTCGTAAAACAAAATGTGCAAAACAGAGAGAGAAGGAGAAAGAGAGGGAGTAGGATCATGAAAAAGATTGCGTGGCAGACGGGGACGTATGTGTGCCGAGCTTACGCCAAAATCAATACGTATTTGGAAGTGCTCGGACAAAGAGAGGACGGGTATCACGAGCTGTGTTCCCATATGCAGCTGATCACACTTTGCGATACGCTGGAAACAAGAATCAAACCGGTGTCGATCGCCGGTGAAAAAGCGAGCACCGATCACGATAATCGTCCAACGATCACGCTGCAGAGTGATCATCCGACCCTATCTTGCGGAGAAGATAATTTGATTCTTCGCGCAGCGCACTTGTTTTTTGAAACTGTTGGTTTAAAAAATGATCAAAAAACAGAAGTGGAATTTTATCTGCAAAAAAAAATCCCCCTGCAGGGGGGATTGGCAGGCGGCAGCGCGGATGCTGCCGCTGTCTTGCTGTCGTTGAACAAACTTTGCGACGAGCCGTTTTCGCTCAACGATCTTTGCTCCATGGGCGTCCTGCTTGGCGCGGATGTACCGTTTTGTATTCGCGGACGTCACGGCGCACAGACGGCAACCGGGATTGGAGAGGTCATGGCGCCTGCCATGGGGATATCTCCCAATGTTACGCTGCTGGTGGCTCTGCCGGGGACGGCGGTTTCCACACCGGCTGCTTTTCGGTGGTTGGATGATCGGTATCGTGCAGAGCCTATTGCCGCAAGGCAAAAAGAACATCAGGCGCGCTATCGGCGCCATTTGGCGGCGTTGGAGACTCAAGACTTGCCTTGTTTGGAGCAAACTTCATGGAATCGATTTGAAGAAGCGGTGTTTTCCTTGCAACCGCAAACCAAACGTGTGTTTGACGCCGTGCGTATGCTCGGTGCCGATATGACGCGAATGAGCGGTAGCGGACCGACCATCATCGGGTATTTTTCCGATGAAGAACGTGCTTCCATGGCGCAGCGTTCGTTGCAGCAGGACGGGATTGTTTCCTACCTTTGCCATCCGCTGGAAAAAACGGATGAATAATGCCAAAAACTGCTCGGCGATTTTTAAGGCTATCACACCGTAATTTTGCGCGAAGCGTCATCAGCCGAATAATTTTTCATTCGTGATAGGGTCAGTACTTGACTTTTTTGCAAAAAGATAGTATAATAAACATTATACTGGCGTATTTTGTGAATAAATACGTTTACATGCATGTTTTTGCAGAATACGATCGCATCGGATGGCGTATCGCCAAGCGTATCGCCAAGCGCATCGGCAAGAACTGACAGCTCGGCGTTAGCGGCACAGCAATAGAACGACGCATGGACGCATCGAATCGAAAGGAATGAAAGATTATGGCTACAGTAACCAGAAGAGAATTGAGAGAGGCGGTTTTTGTCCTGCTGTTTGAGAGCGACTTCCATGCGGGAGAACAACCGGCGGATATTTTGGCGCTGGCGAGAGAGGAACGTGGCGTTTTTGAAAATCCTTACATTGAACACACGTATTTCGGTATCATGGAAAAACAAGCGGCACTTGACGTCATGATCGGAAAATACTCTAAGGATTGGAAAATAACGAGATTGTCGCATGTGAGTCGCGCGGTGTTGAGATTGGGCGTGTACGAGCTGTTATACAGTGATTTGCCGGCGGAAATTGCATTGAACGAGGCCATTGTGATCGATAAGAAATTCGATGATCCCAAGGCGCGCGCGTTTATCAACGGCGTGTTAAACAGCGTAAAGAGTGAAATCGCGGAAAAGGGCAAACAAACTTGTGTCGATCTGTACGAAGCGGCAATCGCAAGCGATACAAACGATACACACGATACAAACGGTACAAGCGATATAGATACAAACGATGTAAATGACACCAACGACACGCAGAGAGCGGATGCTGACTCGGATCCCGCGGGGCAACAAGAGCAGACGACGCCATCGGATACGGCGGCATGCCATGAGTGAGATTTATTATCTTGGCATCGATACCAGCAATTATACGACGTCGGTTGCTGCGGTAAACGACGCGGGTCAGGTGCTGGCCAATTTAAAAATGCCGCTGCCGGTAAAACCCGGAGAGCGAGGGTTGCGTCAGAGCGACGCGCTGTTTGCTCATACAAAACATCTGCCGATTCTTATGCGACAGTTGCAGGATCTGTTGTCGCATATGCCATGTCCCATGCGTTTGGGCGGCGTGGGATATTCCTCGCGTCCGCGTCGCGCGGAGGGGTCCTATATGCCGTGTTTTCTTGCCGGAATCAGTGCTGCTCAGGCGGCGGCACTTGCCGCCGATGTCCCGACGGTCGAAGTGTCGCATCAAGAGGGACATTTGATGGCAGCCTTAGCGTCCTCCGGTGCGGCGGACGAGATGTTGCGCGCGCCGTTTATTGCGTTTCACGTTTCGGGCGGGACCACGGAAATGCTGCACGTCACGCCGCAACATGAATCCTTTGAGGTACAAGTGATCGGTCGTTCGCTGGACTTGCACGCAGGACAAGCCGTGGATCGAATCGGCGTTGCGATGGGAATGTCTTTTCCCGCCGGCGTTTTCATGGAGGCGGCGGCAGGGGAATGTGGTTCGAGCGTTCCCAAACCGCGGATTCATGTGCGCGGTTGCGACTGTCATTTGTCCGGATTGGAAAATTTGGCATTGGCGCTGTACGAAAAAACCAAGGATGTCCCGCTGACGGCCGCATACACGCTGGATTTTATCGCCGAGACTCTTTTGACCATGTGCCGCGCTGCCATGGAGCAATGGGGATCGCTGCCGCTCTTGTTTGCCGGCGGTGTGATGAGCAATCGACGGATTCGAGAAGCCATAGTTCGGCAATATCCGACGGCACGCTTTGCCGAACCCGCATTTTCCGCCGATAACGCGGCAGGGGTAGCGTTGTTGTGCCATCGAAAGTTGCACAAGATGTCGCTGTCACAAGAAGGTGTTTGCCATGAATGACGGAGAAATGTATACCGGCAATGACGTCTGGAGCGTCACGGAAGTCAATGAATATGTTCGACTTTTGCTGGAAAGTCAACCTCCGCTTCGCAATATTTGGTTGCGTGGAGAAATTTCCAATTTTAAAAATCATTATAAAACCGGCCATTATTATTTCAGCTTAAAAGATGAAATGAGCGCACTGCGCGCGGTCATGTTTCGCGGGGCGAACGTCGCTCTTCCTTTTATGCCGCAAGACGGGATGCGCGTGTTGGTGCGCGGAAAAGTAGTCTCCTACCCGCGAGACGGGCAGACGCAAATGGTCGTGTCCGAGATGGTGCCGGACGGCGCAGGGTCGCTTGCCTTGGCTTTTGAGCAGGTACGGCGGCGGTTGGAAGCGGAGGGACTATTCGCACAAGAGCGAAAAAAAAGTTTGCCTCGCTATCCGCGCAGCATTGGCATTGTCACGTCTCCGACCGGCGCTGCCATTCACGATATGATTCGAATTGTTACTCGTCGTTACCCGATAGCGCAGTTGATTTTGTTTCCCGCTTTGGTGCAGGGGGATGGTGCGGCACGTTCGATTCAAACCGGTGTTGAATTTTTTAACTCGGTAGATGGTTTGGTCGACGTGATGATTGTCGGTCGCGGCGGCGGATCTGCAGAAGATTTGTGGGCATTTAACGATGAAGCGCTGGCAAGAAGCATTGCCGCTTCTCGTATTCCCGTGATCAGCGCGGTGGGACACGAATCGGATGTCACCATTTGTGATTTTGTGGCGGATTGTCGGGCGTCGACGCCGTCGGGTGCGGCGGAACTTGCCGTTCCGGATCGTGTGGAACTTTGTCAGCTGTTGGCACAGCGCGCCAAGACGTTGCGCCGTTGCGCGGAGCATGAACTGCGCGCCTATCGCAATGCGCTGGACGTGCGGGCACGACATCGAATGTTGCTTTCTCCGCGAGAATTGTTTGATATGCGTACGCTGGGACTGTGCCATCGGGAAGAACGATTGCAAGTGCTGCTGCAAAAAGGTTTGGATGCCAAGCGCGCGACGCTGGGAAAAGCAGCCGCCGCGTTGGAGGGGCGAAATCCGCTGTCGATTTTGACGCGCGGCTTTGCCATGGTGACCGATACGGATGGACATGCGCATACCCATGCCGATCAAATTTCCGTCGGAGACGAATTGCAGCTGCATTTTTTCGACGGCGTGGTTACGGGAGTCGCACAACATGTGAAGCTGACGTCAAATCTTCGCATAAAGGATCAAAATAAAGGAGAGTGATTGTGGTGGCAGAGAAAAGGCAAGAAGAAAATTTTGAGCAAAATTTGGCTCGTTTGGACGAAATATTGGCTTTGCTGGAAAAAGACAGCGTACCGTTGAACGATTTGCTGTCGTTATATGAGGAAGGCGTTTCGTTGGTCCGGCGGTGCAACGAGCAACTGGAAAATGCCGGAAAAAAAGTGAAAATGCTGCAAATATCCCCCGACGGAACCAAAGCAAAGCTGGTGGATTACGAGGATGAAACGAGCGACGACCGGTAGGTCATGAGTAAAAGATACAAAGGATATAAGAATATGAGGAGGGCGCGATGAGTGCAAAGTCGTTGGATCAAGAACAAATCATGGCAGAGAGCATGTTGCGTGAGTATGCCGAATGGTTAAGGGAGCCGCTGACCGTATTGCCGACAAGGGCCCCCGGGTTATCGTCGCTGGCACAAGATGTGAACCTTGAAACACTGTGGCACGCCGAACAATACAGCTTAAATGCCGGGGGAAAACGAATCCGCGGGGCGTTGGTTTTGGAAACTTGTCGCATGTTGGGCGGCAGTTTGCATGCGGCGCTTCCATTGGCTTGCGCGATCGAAATGGTCCACGCGGCATCGCTGATTCATGACGATTTGCCTTGCATGGATAATGATGATTTGCGCCGAGGAAAACCCACCAACCATAAGGTATACGGCGAGGCGACGGCATTGCTGGCAGGCGACGGTCTGCTGCTGGATGCCATCACTTTGATCGCGCAGTGTGAAGAACTGCCGGAGACGGCGCGTTTGGCAGCCGTTTCCACGTTGAGCGCGGCTGCGGGCAGCGCCGGAATGGTCGGCGGTCAGGAAATGGATTTGGAAAGCGAAGGAAAAACGGTACCAATGGAGTATTTGGAATCCTTGCATGCCAAAAAAACCGGCGCGTTGTTTGCCGCAGCCCTGCGTTTGGGCGCGATAGCGGCAGGTAAGATGCCGGAGGAGTGCGCGGACGTGTATGACGCACTGGACGCTTATGCGCACGGCGTCGGCTTGTCCTTTCAAATCATGGACGATATTTTGGACGTAACGGCAGATCCGACGCTTCTCGGAAAAACAAAGGGAAAAGACGCGGAAGAAGGAAAAAATTCTTTCCTCCGTTACTATACAATAGAACAAGCGCAACAGTTGGCCGATTCATGGACGGATCGTGCCGTGGCGGCCGTGCGCCCGCTTCCGGAGAGCGAGCGACTTTGCGCGCTGGCACACTATCTTAGACGCCGCGCGTATTGAGTAAAAGCGAAAAGGAGAATCGGATTGACATTTTTTTACGATATTGTTGGAAATTTTTGGCTGATGAGTGCGCTTTGCGCTTGGTTTACCGCTCAATTTTTAAAAGTGCTGACGGGATTGTTTCGTGAACGTCGTTTTAGTGTGATTGTCCTGATGTTTTCGACCGGCGGCATGCCGAGTTCCCATACAGCCAGCGTGGTGGCGCTGACGACGGCGATTGTTCTCACGCATGGCGTCGGTTCCGCTGCATTTGCCATTTCGTTTTTGTTTTCTATGGTGGTGATGATCGACGCGACCGGCGTACGACGCGAAACGGGGGAACAAGCGAAAATATTGAATCGAATGATGAGCCAATTGTTTGAATCCAAAAACAGTGAGGAATGGAACCAAACGCTCAAAGAGCTGGTTGGGCACACACCGTTGCAGGTGATTGCCGGAGCCGGCGTCGGCGTTGCGATTCCGCTGATTTTGTCTTTGACGCCTTGGTTTGGCTAAGGAAAAGTCTCTTAAAAAAGGAGGAGTAGATCCATGCGTGCGGACGTCTACATGGTACAATACGGTTATGCCGCCACACGCAGCCGAGCGGCGCGAATGATCGCTGAGGGCAGCGTAAATCTGGATGGAAAAACTCTGAAAAAATCCGGGGAACAAGTGGACGAAACGGTACCGCACCGACTGATCTTAACCGATCCGATGCCCTATGTCGGTCGTGGCGGGGTGAAGTTGGAACGCGCGCTTGATGTGTTTTCCGTTTCTTGCAGCGGGCGTCTTGCGCTGGATGTCGGTGCTTCTACCGGCGGATTTACGGATTGCCTGCTGCGGCGGGGTGCTGCCCACGTGTTCGCCGTGGATGCCGGATCCGGTCAGCTGGCACCGATTCTGCGCCAAGATCGTCGCGTGACCAATATTGAAAATTGTAATGCCCGATACCTTTCTCGAAACCGTTTGGGCGATGAATTTCCGCAAGAGGGCGCCTCGCTGGCGGTTATGGACGTTTCTTTCATTTCGCAAACGTTGATTTTACCCGTTTTGGCGGACTTGCTTGCCCCGCGTTCCGACTTGATTACGTTGATTAAACCGCAATTTGAAGCGGGACGAGCCAATATCGCCAAAGGTGGCATTGTTCGTTCGGCGACCGCGCGGCGCGAGGCGGTATTTCGCGTGCTGACTTGCGCGGAGCAATGCCAATGGCAAGTGCGCGGGGTGATCCCCTCGCCGATTGAGGGCGGCGACGGCAATGTGGAATATTTGGCGCATTTGGTTAAAATGTCGGACTCTAACTCTATACCGGGCGATCGTTCGTACGGGATATTCGAGTCGTTGGAAGCATTGGTGTCGACGCTCGGATGATCATAAATAACAAAGACAAAAGAGGAAAGAAGAGAGAAAGGAACGGATTTACGGATATATGGATAAAATTGCGATCATGACGAACTATAACATCCCGGATAAAGTCAATGCGGCCATGGCTGTCGCCCAGCGATTGAAGCAACATGGGGCGACCGTCATGACGCTTGCCTATAATCGGGATAAAATCGCGCGTCATCGCCATGTAAAAAACAAAACGGAATTGCAATATCTGACGCAAGAGGAACTGTATTCTACAGCCGAGCTGCTGATTGTTTTGGGCGGCGACGGTTCGATCTTGGAGACGTCTCGGCGGGCGGCCATGCGAAAAATCCCGATTCTCGGAATCAATCTGGGGCATTTGGGATATATGGCAGAGCTTGAAATGGACGAGTTGGATTTGCTGTCCCATTTGTTTGACGGTACATATACCATAGAAAAGCGTTCTATGTTAAGTTTGGACATTATGGACGATACCCGCATGCGAATTTCCTCTTTTGCCTTGAACGAAGTTGCCATTACCAACGGTTCCGGTATCGCGCGGATCATCGATTTGGAATTGTCCGAGGGCGGAGAGCTGATTTCCGGCTTCCGCGCGGACGGCTTGATCTTGGCGACACCGACCGGGTCAACGGCGTATTCCATGTCGGCAGGCGGTCCGATATGCGATCCCCGTTTGAATTGCCTTTGTGTGACGCCGATTTGCCCTCATTCGTTGGCGGCGCGCCCGCTTATTTTTCCCGATAACGCAGTGCTGGAAATCAAAAATACCACGGTGCGGGAAAAAATGTTGTACATTACGGCAGACGGGCGGATCAATTACGAATTTTATCGTGGGAATATCGCTCGAATTACTCGTTCTTCCATGGTGACGCAGCTGGTTCGTCTCAAAAATTACAGCTTTTACCATAAATTACGCGCGAAAATGAACTGCGATTGATCGGGATTGTGCCGGACACATCCCATAAGAAAGCGAGGGTCAGCATCATGAAAAAAAGCAGACAAGAAAAGATTTTGGAACTGGTATCTTTGTATTGTATCGACACGCAAGATGAATTGATTGACCGATTGAAAGAAAGCGGATATGACGTCA
>CAZDOX010000019.1:0-11387 GCA_964507155.1 uncultured Lachnospiraceae bacterium | reverse complement strand
GGGGAAAAACTTCTTTTAAGAAGTTTTTCCCCGCGTCTTTCTTGCGACATAGACGATTGAAGGACCAATAAAAAGGAGAAGCTCATGTGAAAAGCTTCTCCCTTTTTATTACAGCAATTCGTTTTGCTGTGCGACGACGCTGCGCCCGCAGTATATTTCGCGCAGTTTCGGTTTTTCGATTTTTCCGGTGGGGTTGCGCGGTACGTCGGCGAAAATGATCTGCTTCGGTCGTTTATACCGCGGCAAGTCCAAGCAAAAATCATGGACTTGCTGCTCGGTCAATGTCATATCGTCTTTCACGGCGATGATGGCAGCCGTAACCTCGCCAAGGCGTGCGTCCGGCAGACCGATGACGGCGACGTCTTTGATCGCCGGATGGCGACGCAGATGATTTTCAATTTGAACCGGGTAGATATTCTCACCGCCGGAAATAATGACGTCCTTCTTTCGATCGACCAGATAAATGAATCCGTCTTCGTCTTCTTCCGCCATGTCGCCGGTGAACAGCCATCCGTCGCGCAGCACCTCTTGCGTGGCTTCTTCGTCCTTATAGTACCCAGGCATCACGCCGTTTCCTATCACGGCAAGCTCGCCAACCACTCCTCGCGCGACTTCGTTTCCGTGTTCGTCGACAATTTTGGTTTGCCATCCAAATCCGGCTTTACCGATCGCACCGACCTTGCGGATGTTCTCCACGCCTAGATGAACGCACCCGGGACCGATGGATTCGCTCAATCCATAGTTGGTATCGTATGCATGGTTCGGAAATACGGATTTCCACCGTTTAATCATACTGGGCGGAACCGGCTGCGCGCCGATGTGCATGAGACGCCAGCAATCCAAGTGATAATCCGCCGGGCGTATGGTCCCGTTGTCGATAGAATCCAAAATATCCTGCGCCCACGGCACCAACAGCCAGACAATGGAGCACTGCTCTTCCGATACGGTGCGCAAAATCCATTCCGGTTTGACCCCCTTGAGAATGACGGCGCGTCCGCCGACCAATAAACTGCCAAACCAGTGCATTTTTGCGCCGGTGTGATAGAAGGGAGGAATACAAAGAAAGACGTCATCGTGCGTTTGCGCATGGTGATGCTGCTCGGTCAGCGCCGCTTGCATCAGCGCTTTATGCGCGTGGATGATGGCTTTCGGAAATCCCGTCGTGCCGGAAGAAAAGTAAATCGCAGCCAGATCCTCGTCGGTCAAGGGCAGGTTCGGCGCGTGCGAGGAACAATAGGTGACCAGTTTGTCGTAGCTTTCCGAGAACGTCGGGCAATCCTCGCCCACGTAGAACAGCGTTTTGACCTGCGGAATCGTGTCGCAGATTTCTTCCACGCGTCCGACGAATTCCGGTCCGAACACCATCATGGAAACGTCGGCAAGGTCGACGCAATATTTAATTTCGTCCGCGGTATAGCGATAGTTCAGCGGGACAGCCAGCGCGCCGGTTTTCAAAATACCGAAATAGATCGGCAGCCATTCCAAGCAGTTCATCAGCAAAATGGCAATTTTATCCCCTTTTTGAACGCCGCGGGTGAGCAGCAGATTGGCAAAGCGATTGGCTTTTTTGTCAAAGTCGCCCCATGTCATTTCGTATCGCGTTTGGTTGGCGCTTCCCGTTTCGATCAACGCGTAATTTTTCCACGTCACGCGAGGTTTTTCCTCGTTGTTCGGGGTGATTTCGACCAAGGCAATTTCGTCGCGATAGTCGACGGCGTTTTTCGCCAAAATATCGGTAATGGGCATGACGATTACATCTCCTTTATATCAAATACGGACTTGGTAAATTCCGGCGAATATTTTTTGGTAAACAAGCTGACCAGCGGAACCACGATCAGCGAAACAGTCATAGCGGCAACGCCCATTTCCGGAGATTTGGCGGCAGCGGCGGAAAATCCGGATTGCAGCGTGAGCACGAGCGTAGCGGTGCCGACGGTCAAAAGACCTGCCAGCATGCCGGCAACAGCGCCGGCTTTGGTAATCTTTTTGGAGAAAATTCCCCAGACGTACGGCCCGATAAAGCAACCGGAGACCACGCCCCAAGAAAAGGACATCAGACTGACGATGATGGGAATGTTTTGCGTGGCGAAAATAAACGAGCAAGCGACAAAAGCCAGACAAAGAAGTCGAGTCAATCGCATTTGCGTTGCCGGCAGGATCGGCTTTTTTCTGATAGAGGGAATCAAATCCACGGAAACGGCGGAGGCGGAGGTAAGAACCACCGCTTCCAACGTGGACATGGAAGCCGACAAGAGGAGAATCATAATCAAAGCCAGCAAAATAATGCCGAGGGTGCCGCCGCTCAGGACTTCCATCAGAACTGCGGGAATGACCGCGTCGATTCCGCCCTCCGGCAGCTGACCGCCCAGAATCAGCCGAGACGTGCTTCCGATTAAGTAAGCGCCGCAGCCGATAATCAGGCAAAAGATCGTGGAAATCACGGTGCCCCGCTTGATGGACGCGGTGTCCTTTACGGCGTAAAATTTGCCGATCATTTGCGGAAGTCCCCATGTGCCGAAGCTGGTCAACATAATGTTGACGCACAAGAAGCGGAAAGACGAGCCGCCGAACCAACTGGTCAGCTGAGCGCCCGTCGTTGGATTGGGATCCGAGGGTGCGGAGGTGAAGTTTTTCAAATTTTCAATCAGACCGCCAAGGCCGCCGACGCTGTCGTGTCCGAGCACGGCAAAAATCAAACATACCACGCCGACGATCATGATGATGCCTTGAACAAGATCGGTATATGCGGTGGCGACATACCCACCTGCCACCAAATAAACGGCGGTTAAGCTTGCCATAATCAACATCCAAACCCACGTGTCCACGCCGGGGAAAACGGCGCCGAACAGAGACCCCAGACCCTTATAAACCGCAGCGGAGTAGGGAACCAGAAAAACAAATATAATAACGGCGGCGAATATTTTCATCCCCTTGGAATCATAGCGTTTGAAGAAAAATTCCGCCATGGTTTTGGTGTTCAAATGCTTGGTCATTTTTCTGGTGCGATTGGCGAACAAGAGCCAGGACAACAGACAGCCGAGAACGGCGTTTCCGACGCCGATCCAAATGCTGCCGATTCCGATGTTCCAGCCGTGTTGACCGGCATAGCCGACAAACACAACGGCGGAAAAGTAGGCCGTTCCGTAGGAAAAGGCGGTGACCCAAGCGCCGACGTTGCGGCCGCCGATCAAAAAATGGTCTAACGTTTTTGATTTCCCGTAGCTGATGCAGCCGATCAGAGCCATCGCGGCAGCGTAGATGCCAAGGGCAATGATGGTGTAAAGTTGAGCGTTATTCATGTGTGTTTCCTCCAAGTGAGGGAGATACGGGATCGCAGTAAGCAAAAAAATACGCCCCCGTATTCCGTTTGAAATACAGAGGACGATTAAAAATCGTGTTACCACCTCATTTTGTCGCACTCTCGCGGGTGCAACCTCGTCGGGTACGGGGCAGCGAATGAGCATACCGGATACCTCTGTGCTGTCACGGGCACTCCCGTCGTCACCTACTGATGTTTCGCTCGTACGTCGCGAACACGTTGGGCACGCAGCTCACGAAATGTATTCAAAGCAACGTGGCCTCTGTCTCACACCAACCGACAGCTCTCTGCGCGTCACGACTCACTTCTACTCTTTTTCGGTCATCGCCTTTGTCACCATATTCGGTTGCAATTATTGTATCAGATTTTTTTTGATTTGTCAACAGGAAAAATGAAAAAATTCAAAAAAATTTGCAAGAGGACGCTCTTGCCGCGAAAAAATTCGGAAAACCTCTTGTAAAATACGTGTTTTTTTGATATAATAATGCAGAATTAATTTACTTTATTTATATTCAACCAAGAAAGGCTTGCTCCTTATGGCTCATACAAACGAACGGATGCAACATATCCGCAATTTTTCCATCATTGCCCACATTGATCATGGCAAAAGTACGCTGGCGGATCGTCTGCTGGAAGCGACGCAAACGGTGTCTCAACGGGAGATGGAAGATCAGATCTTAGACAATATGGATCTGGAACGAGAGCGCGGCATTACCATTAAAGCGCGCGCGGTTCGCTTGAATTATCACGCCCCGGATGGGGATGATTATGTTTTGAACTTGATCGATACACCCGGGCACGTGGATTTTAATTATGAAGTTTCGCGCTCGCTGAACGCTTGCGAGGGCGCGCTGCTGATTGTGGACGCGACCCAAGGAATTGAGGCGCAAACGCTTGCCAACGCCTATCTTGCCGTGGACGCCGGATTGGAAGTCGTTCCGGTGATCAATAAAATCGACCTGCCCAGCGCCAACATCGACGGCTGTCGCAACGAGGTGGAAGAAGTGATCGGAATCCCCGCGCAAGGCTGTCCCGCCGTTTCGGCGAAGACCGGGCAAAATATCGAGCAGGTGCTCTGCGCGATTGTGGATCAAATCCCCGCGCCGACGGGGGATGAGGATGCCCCGCTGAAAGCACTGATTTTCGATTCTTATTACGACAGCTATCTTGGCGTTGTGGTTATGATTCGCCTGACCGACGGCGTTTTGCGTGCGGGCGATACCGTGCGGATGATGAGCAACAATGCGACATTTGACGTGGTGGAGGTCGGCACGCTGGAGCCGTTCGGATTGCAGAAAGGCGAGGTGCTGCGCGCGGGCGAGGTCGGGTATCTGACCGCCTCCATCAAGAGCGTGGGCGATACGCAGGTCGGCGACACGGTTACACATGCCGACTTCCCTTGCGATGAGCCGCTGCCGGGATTCCGTGAATCGCAGCCGATGGTTTATGCGGGAATTTATCCGGCGGACGGCGCTCGCTATGGCGATTTGCGCGACGCTTTGGAAAAATTGCAGCTCAACGACGCGTCTCTTGCGTTTGAGCCGGAGACGTCGATCGCGCTGGGGTTCGGATTCCGTTGCGGGTTCCTCGGACTATTGCATATGGAAATCATCGAGGAGCGCTTGGAGCGGGAATTTAACTTGGATTTGATTACCACCGCGCCCAGCGTCATATACAAAATCGAGCGCAGAAACGGCGAGGTGGCGACTATCGATAATCCCTCCAATTTTCCGCCCGCCGACGAAATTGCTCAAGCGTTTGAGCCGATCGTTCACGCATCCATCATTACGCCGACGGATTACGTGGGAAATTTGATGGATCTTTGCCAAGATCGACGCGGCGTTTTTCTGGATATGAAATATTTGGATCCCACCAGAGCCGAGCTGCACTACGACTTGCCGCTCAATGAGATTATTTATGACTTCTTTGACGCGCTGAAGAGCCGTTCGCGCGGTTATGCGTCGTTGGATTACGAGATTAAGGGGTATGAAGCGTCCAAGTTGGTGAAATTGGATTTCTTGCTCAACGGCGATCAGGTCGACGCGCTGTCTTTTATCGTCCACGAGGAAAAAGCATACGCCAGAGCCAGAAAAATCGCCGAGAAACTCAAGGAAAACCTTCCCAGACAGCTGTTTGAAATCCCGATTCAGGCGGCGGTCGGAAACAAGGTGATCGCCCGCGAGACGGTGAAAGCTATGCGAAAGGACGTGCTGGCCAAGTGCTACGGGGGAGACATTACCCGCAAGAAAAAGCTGTTGGAGAAGCAAAAAGAGGGCAAAAAGAAAATGCGCCAATTGGGATCGGTGCAAATTTCTCCCGAGGCGTTTATGGCTGTGCTGCGTTTGGATGATGAGCAGTAAATGTCGCCCGGCGGGGTTATATGTGCACGTTCCGTTTTGCAAAAAAAAATGCAACTATTGCGATTTTTGTTCGGTGGGCGCGCCGACGGATGAGATGATGACGCGCTATGCGGATCGGCTGCGGGAAGAGTTGCACCGCAAGGCGATACTGGCGCGCGGCGTGCGCTTTGACACGGTGTATGTGGGGGGCGGAACGCCGACGATTTTGCCGCCGTCGCTGTTGGCAGGGGTGCTGCGGGAAATCAAAACCGACTATTGCGTGAACCCCGACGCCGAAATTACGTTGGAATGTAACCCCGCCACAACGAATGAAACGGCACTGTCCGTTCTTCGCCGGGCGGGGTTCAATCGAATCAGTATCGGTGCGCAAAGCTTTGTCGAAGAGGAATTGGCGGCGCTGGGGCGAGTGCACGGAGTGGCAGCGATTGACGAGACGGTCGCCTCGGCGTATCGCGCGGGATTTACCAATGTATCGTTGGATTTGATGTACGGGATTCCCCATCAAACGACGGCGTCGCTGGCATATTCGCTGGAGCGTGCTGTGGCGCTTGGCGTGGAGCATTTGTCGGTATATAGTCTCATCGTAGAAGAAGGAACGCCGTTTTACGATTGCCGCGATCGGCTTCCTCTGCCGGAGGAAGACACGTTGTGCGAAATGACGGATTTGTTGCTGCAAATCACAGCGACAGCAGGATATACGCGTTACGAGATCAGCAATTTTTCCAAGAAGGGGTATATGTCGCGGCATAATTTACACTATTGGAATATGGACGATTATTTGGGATTCGGTCCGGCGGCACATTCGCTATGGCGAGGGGTGCGAACCGGGCACAGTGTCGACATCGGTGCTTATGTATCGGGTGTGGATACGGAAGAACCGGAAGAAATTTTGACCGACGCGGCTGCGCGGGACGAATATGTGATGCTGCGGTTTCGATTAACCGACGGCATTGAAAAAGCGGTATTTCAAGAGCGCTACGGCACGTCGTTTGACGCGTTGTATGCCGCGCGCTTGACGCCTTATGTGCAGGCGGGATTGGTCGTGGACACACCGGAGCGTGTTGCATTGACGTCGCGTGGGTTGGATGTCAGCAACACCATTTTAGCCGACTTGCTCTGACGGCTTAGCGACGAGAGAGCTGTAGAGAAAAACTTGAGAGCTGTGGAGAAAAACTTCTTAAAAAAAGTTTTTCCCCAAACCTCTTTTCAAGAATTTTTATAAAAAAGGGTGGCTGCTGTTCTGTGGGCAGTGCAAAAATCATCCACTATCCCACCGGCGACCGCCCAGCCAAGGAGGTGGGGCGCGGGGCGGGAACTTCGGCGTCTGAGATGGTCCCGCCCCGAGAGAGAACGTCGGGATAGGAACTTCTTGAAAGAAGTTCCTCCCCACACCCCTCTTCAAGAACTTTTTGAAAATAGGATGGCAGCTGTCCCGTAGGCAGCGCGAAAAATTTCAGCCATCTTGCCGTCAACCGCCGTGGGGTCGTCAGGGGAGCGTGCTCCCCTGACAAAGAAAACTAAGGACACCCCTCGCCCGCGCGCGGGAGAGGGGGCAGGGGGTGAGGGCGGCGCCAGCCATGCTTATCGGTTGCACTTCTCCTGACAAGTCCAAGCGCACAAAAAACAAGAAACATCCGGTCAACATCGAAAAAATCATCAATCATAACAAGGAGATCACGAAATGGGTAAACAAATTCGCCGTGTGCTGCAGGCAGTGTTTAATCGAGTC
Organism: uncultured Lachnospiraceae bacterium; assembly: GCA_964507155.1. Taxonomy (GTDB): domain Bacteria; phylum Bacillota; class Clostridia; order Oscillospirales; family CAG-272; genus SIG644. The sequence goes on along the minus strand of CAZDOX010000019.1, from coordinate 3,979 downwards.
ACGTTAGCGGCACTGTTGCTGATCATCGAACTGGTGTGGCTGGTCGGTCTGGTCGCCGGTCTGTCGCGATATTATATCTGGTTGGCACCGATGTTTACCGCCGTCAGCTTTTTGTTGATTGCCGATATTCTGCGACGGGATAATAATCCTGCCTATAAGTTGGGGTGGATTTTGTTGATCGCTTTGATTCCGCAGTTCGGCTGGCTGACCTATGCCGTGTTCGGAAATAAGCGCATGACGCGCCGTATGCACCGCCGAATTACCGAAACGGAAGCGGAACACCGAGAAGAACTGCATTTGGGTAGTCGTTCTGCGATTCCAGCGGAGCCGAACAAGGAGAATCAGAATCTCCCCACGCGCTTTTTGGCTACCTCGCAGTATTTGATCGACTACGGCGCTTCCCTTGTCGGCACCAATACGGATGTCACCTACTACGCACTGGGAGACGATATGTTTCCGGCATTGTTGGATGCCGTAACCCACGCCAAACGGTATATTTTTATGGAATATTTTATTATTTCTCCCGGAATTATGCTGAATCAACTGGTGGACGCACTGGCAAAAAAAGCCGCACAAGGCGTGACGGTGCGGATTTTGTACGATGATTTTGGCGTTCGCTCGGCGGAATTGGCCGATTTTTCCCGACAGATGGAAAAGTTAAACATTCGAGCCATTCCCTTTAATCCGATTGTGCCCATTTTTTCTATTGTGGTGAACCATAGGAACCATAGAAAAATCACGGTAATCGACGGCGAAATCGCCTTCACCGGCGGGATTAATTTGGCTGATGAATATATCAATCAAAAGCAACGATTCGGTCACTGGAAAGATACCGGATTGTCGCTGCGCGGAGACGCCGCATGGAATTACGCGGTGGCATTTTTGAATCTTTGGAACGCGACGGAACCGACCGACGAAACGTACGCGCCGTTTTATCCGATGAATGACTATCGGGCGGCGGATGGAGCGCCGATGTTGGTTCAGCCGTATTTTGATTCGCCGTTGGACGATGAAAATGTGGGAGAGAACGTGTACTTGGAAATTTTGGCACAAGCGGAATCCTATGTGTATATTTATACGCCGTATTTGGTGATTGACAACGACATGCAGGTGGCACTATGCAATGCAGCCAAGCGCGGCGTAGACGTGCGAATTGTCACGCCCGGGATTCCGGATAAAAAGTCTGTGTTTCAGTTAACCCGATCGTATTATTCGGTTTTGTTGCGCGCAGGGGTGCGGATTTACGAATATACGCCCGGATTTTTGCATGCCAAGAGCTTCTTGTGCGATGACCGCATGGCGGTGGTTGGCACCATCAACTTGGATTATCGCAGCTTGTATTTGCACTTTGAATGTGGCACGCTGATTTACGGAGGCGAGGTCATTGAGCGCCTTTACGCCGACTATACAGAGACTTTCGCTCGCAGCAAGGAGATTGAATCGCCGACATTTGGCAGGGCAAAGGGACTGATCGGCGGATTGAAAGAAGCAATCTTGCGTGCTATCGCACCGCTGTTGTGAAGATTAACGGCGTGGGCGGAACCGCTCTTCACGTTCTTTCGTTTTCTCGGACCGTATCGAAGAAAAATTCTAAACGAATTTTTCGATTTCTATTGCAATTGACTCTTTTTTTTGGTATAATAACATTGTCATCCGATCCACGGTGTCACACCGTGGATGGAACAAACCAAGGAGGATATAACCATGTACAACAACGAAAAGAAAACCGGCTACGGAAAAATTATCGCCATTACGGTGGCTGCGGTTAGCGGTGCATGCGCCATCATCTGGTTTGCACTGAAACTGTATCGCAAGTATTGCTTGCTGGACAAATATGATTACGACGATGATTTCAGCGATTTACCCGATTCTGATTTTGACCATATGGCCGACGGTGATTGTGAGGTTGTGCTGGATGAAGAAGAAAAAAAGGAATCCCCCGCCGATGCCGACGTTATCCCCGGTATCGATACCGATGTGGATCCCATTGATCTGTCCGAGCATACCGTCGACGAAACCAAGTAAAATCTAACCGTCAACACCCGGGAGTTGCGTTGCGCCGCTCCCGGGTGTTTTTTATGCGAATCCAATTCGTAGAAATAATAGAAAAGCGGTTATGTACGGAGTAAAAATGGGGTAAGGTGTAGAGGCGGTCGGTGTAATTTTACGATGTTACTCTAATAAACATTCCCATGCTCACGATAATCGCGCCAGACGGTCTCAAAAAATCCGCCGCCCTCGGGCAATGGGCGAACTGCGCGCCAATCGGCTTCTGCGGTGCCGTCCGGGTGCAGGCGAATCGTTTGGACCATAGCGTCCAGTTCGCCGTCATCCGGCTGATATCGGAACAAATCGGATCCGTCTTGATCCAAGCCGTCGGCAGCGACACCGTCCGGGGTCGAGTAGATGGCCGAACCGCGCGATTTGTCGGTGCGATCGGCAAAGGAAATCATAGCGCAAAGATAGGCATTTTGCGTCAACAAGGTGTCGTAAAGCCGATATGCGCGAGATAGTCCCATGGCGCTGTTTACCTGCACCGTTTGGGTAAATTGTTGCAGCAGCAGTTGATTCTGTTCCATGAGTTTGCGCATGCCGGGGACGTTGCGAATCGCCGCCGCGCAAACGCTCATTTGTTCGCAATGGGCGGCAAGCAATCGGTTGGTATTGTCCTCTTTAGTGATGATGGCGCGGGAAAATTGCAGCTGCTGCGTCCATTCTTCCCGGGCAAAATGGAAAAACAATTCCGCTTGCTCGTCATTCGGTTTGCCGGAACGTCGATTGGCGATATACAGTGCGGCGCGCAATGAGCCGACCTGCCCTGCGTTCAGCGCGCTGCCGCCCGGGCGATAGACGCCGTGTGTTCCTGCCGCTTCTCCCACGGCGAACAAGCCGTCAACATGGGTTTGCCACCACAAATCAACATCGATTCCTCCGTTGTTATGTTGTGCGCAAAGCGCGATTTCCAGCATTTCGGTGGTTAAATCCACCCCTTTGGATTGATACAAGTCGATCGCGGGTGCGTTCATATGGCGTAGTCGTTCAATCGGCGTACCAAAGCAGGCGCCGGCATGTTCCAAGTACGAACGTGCGTCATCGTCCAATCGGTCGTAGGGCAGCGTTTCCAATCCCAGCGGATTCTTCCGAAAATCCAAATAAACGCGACGCCCGAACTGCTTGGTTTCGCGGTAGACCAGCAGGTCAATGACCGACGAGCCGTTTTGCGCCCGTCTGCTGTCGAAAGGCCACTCGTAGCCTTTGCGGAAAATGCGGGAGAGACAATCGCCGAGATCGGGATAAAAATCACTTAAAAATTCGTGCTCGGTACCATCCGCATCCACCGAGACAAAGCGGGGAAGGACCTGCATATACGTGCCGGAAACGTTCCAACGCGGGCAAACGGAAGCCAATCCGTACTGCCATTCGGTTAAATTTTTGGCGACGGCACCCGCTATGAGCGGAACTCCGGTTGTTCCGGTATGACCCGGCGGGTAGACGGTTTCGGCGTAGATGCCTGCCGGACCGCCGGTGGCCCAAATGATATTTTTGCAGCAGACGACGGTGAAACGATCGTCCTCTTGCTCAATGGGAACGGCGGTGTTAAGGACGATCAGTCCCAGCGTATCGGGAGAAAAAGGCAAAATTTTCACCACTTGCGCATGCTCATAAACGGGAATTTGACACCGTTCCATGTCGCAAAGCAGACATTCCGTCATCAGTTTGGAGGTCAGCGGACCGGCGCTGGTTGCGCGACCGCGCGTATCATGGTCGGTGCGATAGCCGATATATTCCCCGTAGCGGTTGGTGGGAAAGGGAACGCCGAGTTCTGCCAAATGCAAAAAGCAGCGGGAGGAGAGCGCGGCTTCGATCAGTGCGTGGTCGCCGTCTACGCACTTGCCTGCGAACAGATCTTGCGCCATGGCAAGCGGAGAATCCGGCACGGAGCCGGCAAGGCTCATTTTATAGTAGGTTTGCTTATCCG